>DAHVSI010000220.1 GCA_027324645.1 Castellaniella sp.
TACCGAACTGCTCCACCCCGCGAAAGAAAAGTAATAGTAACCTGATCATGATAAGAATGCAAATGATAAGCAGGCCAGTTTTGATGATGTGCATAGGGCTCACCAGCTGATGCGCGACGAAGCGATTATTCGCGTCCTTGAGGCGGCATTGCTGTGTGCTGAGCAACCTGTGTCGGTTGTGACGCTAAGTGGTTTGTTTCAGACCCAGCCGGTGACGCCTGATGACGTGCGTAGATGCCTGGGCCTGTTGCAACAAGATTGGGAAAGCCGGGGTCTTGAGCTTGTTCAGGTGTCGTCCGGCTGGCGCTTTCAAAGTCGGCCAGACATGCAGGTATACCTGGAGCACTTGAATCCGCAACGTGCGCCACGCTATTCACGAGCCGTGCTCGAAACCCTTGCCATCATTGCCTGGCATCAGCCGGTTACACGAGGTGATATTGAAGATATTCGGGGCGTATCGGTTTCGACGCCTATCGTGCGCACGCTGCAGGACAGAGGATGGATTGAGGTTTTGGGCCACCGTGATGCGCCGGGCCGCCCAGCCTTGCTAGGCACAACCCGTCAGTTTTTGGACGACCTGGGGCTAAAAGCCCTGGATGAATTGCCTGCATTGACCGATGTGTCAGCTAACGAAATATTGGCCGGCTTGCCAGCCGGCACACCAAACGATGGCGGCGCCCCCGCTGCCCAAAATATGACCGGGCACAAGTCAGAAAAAGACACTCGTGCCCAGCAAGACAATCAAGAGGAGTTTTTGTAATCAATGACTGAATCAACTAACAACGAAGTGCGTGTTGCCGCATCTGATCCGGCTCAGTCCCCTGACAATTCTGCCAATAATTCAGGAGCACAACGTGGCCGTGGTCGTAAGCTAAGAACCCCTTTCCGGCGCCGCAGGGGCGATACCGCCCAGGAGGCGACGGATCGTGATCGCCAAACACCAGCACAGCCCAAGGGGCAGCCTCAAGGCTCGGATGCTGAAAACCGGCGGCCTTCTCGCCGTAAAGACAAAAATGCCGATCGCTCACGTGGCAAACAGGCTGGGGCAGGCCGTTCCCCCAACAAGAAGCCCCGTACGGCAGAAGACCCTGAGGCGGCCCGCGCACTGCGCTTCTTGAATCAGGCAGAGCGCACGAATCAGCGCTTGGATGCCTATATGGGAAGTGAAGCTGCACACCCCAAATTGCATAAGGTATTGGCGCAGGCAGGTATTGGTTCCCGTCGCGACATGGAAGAGCTGATTATTTCCGGCCGGGTTTCCGTCAATGGGGAACCTGCACATATCGGACAGCGCGTGGCACCAAGTGACCAGGTGCGGGTCAATGGCAGACCTATATCCAGGCGTCCTACGTCCCGGCCGCCACGGGTTATTCTTTATCACAAGCCAGCGGGCGAGATCGTCAGCCATCGTGACCCGGAAGGCCGCAACCATGTGTTCTCGCGGTTACCCAAGTTGCGTGGTGCCAAATGGCTGTCCATTGGCCGGCTTGACCTGAATACTGAAGGATTGCTGATTCTCACCACATCCGGGGACTTGTCCAACCGTTTAATGCATCCTCGCTATGGCGCAGAGCGCGAATATGCGGTCCGTGTTTTTGGTGAGGTAGACGACACCATGCTGGAACAGCTGCGTTCCGGTATTGAACTTGAAGATGGCCCCGCCAAATTTGGTGAGCTCGAGTATCTGGGCGGGGAGGGCAGCAACCGCTGGTATAGGGTGACACTGCAAGAGGGCAGGAACCGTGAGGTTCGCCGTATGTTCGAGGCTGTTGGCCTGACGGTGAGCCGCCTTATCCGTACCCGTTTTGGAGATGTCGTGCTGCCCCCTGGGCTTAGACGGGGTCGGTGGGAAGAGCTCAGCGCGGATATGGTGACGGCATTGATGCTCAGGCTTGGTCTGATCACCGACGAAGAAGACGAGCAGGGTGAGCTTGATGACCGCCAGCCAGTTTCCCACGCCAGTGCTTTGCCGCCGGGCTACGGTAATGTTCAAACAGAACGTACTGGCCTTTTGATCAGCGGAGGGCTCGCCAACGGTCATCCAGAACAGGGTCGAGGTGGTCGCAGCCATTCCCGTTCCGGTTCGGGCAAGCGCAGGCCGGCTGGTCAAGCACAGGGTCGCAAGCGCAGCTCAGGCGCTCGCCCTGGCGGAAAAGCGGCCGCTGGCAAGGCGGTCCGCCAGCCATCCCGGTCACAAAGCCGCGCAGCGGCAGGCAGCAAGCGTGTTGGCAAGCGTTCCGATGACCGGCAGCCTCGGGGGGCTGCAGCTCATGAGTCGCAGCTGGCCAGGGTTCCCGGCAGAAAATAAAACTTTAAATTGCTGCGTTTTCTGTTAGAATATAGGGCTTTACAGCCCCATATGCGGCTTTGTCCACAGCTTTAGTGGCCGGCGTTGCAATTATGGTGGCGGCACATTTTTGTACATGTGCCATGGGCTAAAGTCGCCAGCTACGCGGTTTGGTCCGGGCACAATTATCAGGTGGGCTGGCATCATACAGCCCTTTTTTTTTGGAATTTATGGCCGATCTGTTTGCTTTGACTCAACAGGCAGTAGCGGGCCTGGGCATCGAACTTATCGATGTCGAGCGCGCCCCGATGGGCTTGTTGCGTGTCACGATCGACCGCCCCGAGGGCGTGAGCATCGACGACTGCGAAACAGTGTCCCATCATCTGTCACGCGTGTTCGAGGTCGAGGAGATCGATTACCGCCGCCTGGAAGTGGGTTCGCCCGGTGTTGACCGGCCACTTCGCAGTCCGGCCGACTTTGTCCGGTTTGCAGGTAATCGCATCGAGCTGCGGCTACGTGAAGCCATCGAGAATCGCAAGGTGTTCAAAGGTACGCTGCAGGCCACCAGGCAAACAGAAAGCGAAGCGCATGAGTTCGCGCTTATCTACCAAGACGACAAAGGCAACGACCAGCACCTGATTTTTACATTCAATGACGTGGACCGTGCCAAGCTCGATCCCATTCTTGACTTCAAGGGAAAAAAGCGATGAGTCGCGAAATTCTTCTGCTGGTTGACGCGCTGGCGCGCGAAAAAAACGTCGAACGTGATACGGTGTTCGACGCGCTGGAGCACGCGCTTGCCTCGGCCATCAAACGACGCTTTACCGAAGACGCTGATATCCGCGTATCAATCGACAGGGCGACTGGCGAGCACGAGGGGTACCGGCGCTGGCTGGTCGTGCCCGACGAAGCGGGCCTGCAAGAACCTGATCAGCAAGAGCTTTATACAGACGCCCAGGAAATCGTGCCCGGTATCGAGGTCGACGAATATATCGAAGAACCACTCGAGCCGGCGGAGTTCGGTCGCATCGGAGCGCAAGCCGCCAAACAGGCAATTTTGCAGCGCATCCGCGATGCCGAACGCGAGCAAATGCTCAACGATTTTCTTGATCGTGACGAAAGTATTGTTTCGGGCACGGTTAAGCGCATGGATAAGGGCGATGTCATTATCGAGTCCGGTAAGATCGAAGCGCGCTTACCGCGTTCCGAAATGATCCCGCGCGAAAATATTCGTATTGGTGATCGTGTCAGGGCGTGGGTGCTAAAGGTTGATCGTGCCGCACGCGGCCAGCAAGTCATCCTGTCACGCACAGCACCTGAATTCATTCGTGAACTGTTCGAAAACGAAGTTCCAGAGATTGAACAGGGGCTGCTGGAAATCAAGGCTGCGGCCCGCGATCCGGGTTTGCGCGCAAAAATAGCAGTCGTTGCCTACGACCAGCGCATCGACCCCATTGGCACTTGCGTGGGCATGCGCGGCTCACGGGTTACAGCGGTGCGTAACGAGCTTGGCGGCGAGCAGGTCGATATCGTATTATGGGCGGAAGATCCTGCCGAATTTGTCATTGGTGCTCTGGCGCCTGCACATATTGAATCCATTGTCGTTGACGAGGAAAAAAACGCCATGGATGTGGTGGTGGATGCCGAAAATCTGCCCAAGGCAATTGGTGCCCGGGGGCAAAATGTTCGCTTGGCATCCGAGCTAACGGGGTGGCAGGTTAATATCATGACCCCCGAAGAAAGTGAAAGCCGTCAGGAGCAGGAAAGACAAGTGCTGCGCAGCATGTTCGTCAGCCAGCTGGATGTGGACGACGATATTGCAAACATTCTCATCGACGAAGGTTTCAGCGGTTTGGAAGAGGTGGCTTATGTGCCCCTTCAGGAATTGCTGGATATCGAGGCGTTTGACGAGGATACGGTAAACGAACTGCGAGCACGCGCCCGCAATGCATTGCTTACGCAAGCCATTGCACAGGAAGAACGTACCAAGACGGCAGACCAGCTTTACGAGATCGAAGGCATGACTTCCGAGTTGCTTCAAACGCTGGCAGCCAACGAAGTGTTGACGCTTGACGATTTGGGCGAGTTTGCCGCAGACGAGCTTTCCGAGCTCACAGGCCTGTCTCAGGAAGATGCCAGCCGCATGATTATGCAGGCACGGGCACATTGGTTCGAGGATGAGGCCGAATAACGCAGCCCGCCGGGTACCCCGTACCCCAGAGGCACTAATTAAACGATTGTTGTAGCAAGCAAGAGAGAATTGAATGTCGAGTAACACCGTCACCCAGTTCGCCACTGAACTGAAAATGCCTGCGGACGCACTGCTGGAGCAGTTGCGTGTTGCAGGCGTTGATATCGAGTCGGTTGACGATGTTGTCACTGAAGCCGATAAGGCCAAATTGCTAGAGTCATTGCGCACTGCTCGTGCTAAAGCAGGCGGCAAGCAAATCACGCTTACCCGGCGGCAAACGTCCGAGATCAGGCAGGCAGATAGCTCAGGCCGATCCCGCACGATTCCCGTCGAGGTGCGCAAGAAGCGTGTGTTTGTCAAACGCGATCCGGCCGAATTGGCAGCAGAGGCGGCGCGTGCGCAGGCCGAGCTTGCCGAGGCAGCAGATGCGCCTCAGGACTCTGATGTTGCGCCTGTACCCAATACACAGACACAGCCGGACGCGACTGCAACCAAGCAGCCTGAACCAGCAGATAGCACCAGTACAACGGGCCAGCCTGAAGCGCCTGCCGCTACCCAGTCACCCACGACTGAAACGGCTGTGACCAGCCAGGGCGCCGTGGAAGAGGCTGCCGCGAAGGCGGATGTAGCGCAGCCTGACGCTGATGCGACTGCCGCCCAGGAGGCCGCTGCGCACACGGCAACAGAGCCTGCAGCCCAGAATGATCAAGCTGAAGAGGCCGCTGCAACGCAAGCCGACGATCAATCCACTGACCAGGCCAAGCAGGACGTTCAGGAAGCTGAAGTCAGCCCGACAGAACAAGAGCAAGAGCCCGAGCAAGGTTCTGACACTGCTAAACAGGTTAGTAGTGAAGCAAGTGACGACACTGCCCAGAAGACTCCCGCGGCTGATCAGGAAAGATCAGCATCAGAGTCCACATCTGGTTCAGGGGATCAGGCCGATACCGGCGCTGCGACTGAAGCAGCGGACGAAGACAAGGCTGACGACGACGATGACGAGCGCGATCGAGCCCGCAAGGCTGCAGAAGCCGAGGCAGCTGCACTGCGTGCCATGTTGAATCGTCCGCGCAAGGTGCTCAAGGCACCAGAATCCACCGCTCGTCCTGCCGCAGCAAGGGCGGGTCGCAAAGGCTCCAAGGCAGATAAAAAAGCGGCGAAGGCTGAAGGTGTTACTACACGGGATGACAGCGCAGGACGCAAAAAGCCCGCAAGCAAACCCGAACCTAGCCCCACTGGGGGACGGGATGGCTGGCGCAGTGGGCCGCGTGGACGTGGTGGACGTGGACGTGGACGGCATCAGCACCAGGCGCAGCAAGAGCGTCGCGAGCCACAGGTTACAGAATTCATCGCGCGCGAAATTCATGTCCCCGAAACGATTACAGTGTCCGACCTGGCTCACAAAATGGCCATCAAGGCCACCGAGGTCATCAAGCACCTTATGAATCTGGGCCAAATGGTCACGATCAACCAAATGCTTGATCAGGACACGGCCATGATTGTGGTCGAGGAAATGGGTCATACGGCTGTGGCTGCAAAGCTGGACGATCCGGAGGCGTTTCTGGCTGCTGCCGAAACAACGGATGCCGAAAGCCTGCCACGAGCACCCGTCGTCACCGTCATGGGTCACGTCGATCACGGCAAGACGTCTTTGCTCGACCATATTCGCAAGGCCAAAGTCGCGTCGGGCGAAGCAGGGGGCATCACGCAGCACATTGGTGCGTACAGTGTTAAAACCGACACTGGTCGGGTCACGTTTCTCGATACGCCCGGTCACGAAGCCTTTACGGCCATGCGTGCACGAGGTACCCAGGCAACTGACGTCGTCATTCTCGTTGTTGCGGCCGACGATGGTGTCATGCCGCAAACACGTGAAGCAATCCACCATGCCCGAGCTGGCGAGGTTCCGCTGGTTGTGGCGATTAATAAAATCGACAAGCCGGAAGCCAACCCCGATCGCGTGAAACAAGAATTAGTCGCCGAGCAGGTAGTCCCGGAAGAATACGGTGGCGATGTCCCCTTCGTCCCGGTATCCGCCAAGGTCGGAACGGGTATTGACGAGCTGCTCGAACATGTCCTGCTACAGGCAGAAATGCTTGAGCTCAAAGCACCGGTTGAGGCGCCCGCCAGGGGGCTGGTCATCGAGGCCAGACTGGATAGGGGGCGTGGGCCGGTTGCCACCATACTGGTTCAAAGCGGTACGCTGGAACGCGGTGATGCCGTCTTGGTTGGTGCCAGTCACGGTCGCGTACGTGCCATGCTTAACGAGCAGGCCAAGCCTGTTGAAAGTGCCGGGCCTTCCACGCCGGTCGAAATCCAGGGGCTCGCCGAAGTTCCTGATGCGGGTGACGAACTCGTTGTGATGCTCGACGAGCGTAAAGCCCGTGAAATCGCCCTGTTCCGTCAAGGCAAGTTCCGTGACGTCAAGCTGGCACGTCAGCAGGCGGCCAAGCTCGAATCCATGTTTGAAAACATGGGCGAGGGCGCTCAGACGCTGTCGCTTATCGTCAAGACGGATGTTCAAGGTTCACAGGAAGCGTTGGTCACTTCACTGCAGAAGCTGTCTACGGACGAGGTGCGTGTAGAAGTGG
>DAHVSI010000222.1 GCA_027324645.1 Castellaniella sp.
CGGACGGTAATGACGTCACCGGGCAGTTTGCAGTACCCTGATTGGGGTTCAAAATCCTTTCAGCAATTCTTCGCATGTGATTCCCATGGCGACTGAGCAAGCCAGTACGGCTCATTCTGACTACGATCCTGATCTGCCCGATCTTTCGGACATGCGTCCCGATGACTGGGTGCAGCGCTGGCTGCCCGCGTCATGGCGGCCCTACGCCCGCTTATGTCGGCTCGATCGGCCGGTCGGCACTTGGCTGACGCTGCTGCCATGCTTGGCGGCACTGGTGCAGGCAGCAGAGGGCTGGCCAACGGTGTGGCGGCTTATCATCTTTTCGGTGGGTGCCCTGCTGATGCGTGGGGTGGGTTGCACCTTCAACGATATTTTTGATCGCGACTTTGACAACCAGGTCGAGCGTACCCGTTTTCGGCCCCTGACAAGCGGCCAGCTGACCCTCAAAAATGCGGTGTATTTTGTCATCGGCCAACTGGCTGTGTGCGGTCTGCTGCTGTTTGCGATCAACCCTTACAGTCGCTGGCTGGCCGTTGCTCTGGTGCCCATCGTCATTGTCTACCCGTTGTGCAAACGGTTCACCTACTGGCCGCAAATTGTGCTGGGCATTGGGTTTAACTGGGGCATGCTCATGGCCTGGTCCGATACACAAAACATTGTGCCGCCGGCCGCCATTGCCATGTGGCTGGGCGCAGTGCTGTGGCAGGTGGGGTACGATTCCGTCTACGCTTACGTCGACATGCGTGACGATAAAATGCTTGGGTTGCGCTCCACGGCGCTACGTTTTCGTGACAACGGCAAGCTGTGGATCAGCGGGTTTTATGCAGCCACGGCTGCATTATGGCTTTATGCCGGTATTTCGTTGCGGCTGTCCTGGGCTTACTTCTTGATTCTGGCACTGATTGCGCTGCATTTTGCCTGGCAAATGTGGGTGTTCAATGTTCGCCGCCCGGATCGCAACTTCATGCTGTTTCGCAGCAACATGACGGTCGGTGTGCTGCTGCTTTTAGCTGCATTGGCGGGTACATTGATCGGTACTTGACCGGTCACACCGCAACATATCGTGCGACAATCTGTCATCGCCTGTCGGATGTTTGAATAAGGGTTAACAAAACATGCCCAGCTTTCTGGAAATCATGGCAACCACGCTGTTTGCGCTTGCCATCATTCATACGTTTTCGGTTCCTGTCTTTGCCCGCCTGGCCAACAAGGGTGGTGCGCATGCCGGCTTATGGCATTTATTGTCTGAAGTCGAAGCCGTGTTTGGCGTCTGGGCGTGTGTGCTGCTTACCTTTGTGTGGATACGCTGGGAAAGATACTACGAACAACGTGGCTACAGCCCAATGGTCAACCTGGACATCTTTTCCATCGCCAGCTTTACCAATGGCATCCTGATCATGACGCTGTATTTTCTGGGCATGACCAGTATCTGGGTGCTGGTTGCGCTGTATGTTCAGGAAGGCAACGGCATGACGGCGTTGCAGTCAGGCACATTCGGCATCCCGGCTGCACTATTGTCAGCATGGGCCGCCAACTGGGCCGGCAGGCGCGTGATGCAGTATGGCCGCAAAATTGTGATAGCCGGCTTGTCGCTGGGTATTGCCGGCATGCTGTTAAGTGTGGTGGTGGTGTTTTTGGCCGAGGCAGGCTACGTAAGCGTCTGGTGGTTAATGGCCTCGCTGTCGCTGGTCGGGCTGGCTCAGGGTTCGGTCATCAGTCCCAACCAGGCTCTGACGCTGGCCGAGGTGCCCTTGGACTATGCCGGCAGTTCGGGCGCCATCATGCAAACCGGACAACGTATTGGTACGTCCGTTGGCATCGCAGTGATTACCGCCGCCGTGTTTGCCACGCTTACTGTCACCTCGTGGTCAATGGCTGTGGCTATTGGGTTTGGCACCATTGCACTGGTTATTTTTCTGGCGCTGCTCATTGCCGTCAAAGACCAGCGCCAGCGCACCAAGGCGGGCATTACGCTGCATGCCTGATTCCGGGCGCAATCAGTCTTGCTGTTCGCGGCCGGTAATATCAATCATGGCCACCTCAGACCGCGTCCCCATCCTGAATGGAATGCCCCACAGGCCATAGCCCGACGTCACGACCAACTGCGTACCGTTAACCCGGTAATGCCCGTGCGTATATTTCTGGAAGAGTTTGACGAACACGGTGCCCGGAAAAACCTGCCCATTGTGCGTATGGCCAACCAACATCAAGTCGGCATCCGTCTGCGCAACCTTGCCCATATCCGCGGGCTGGTGGTCCAGCACAATAACCGGCAAATCGGAAGACGGGATCAATTCGGCAGGCGTGTCCCTGACTTCTTCACGATCACGGCGCCCCACCAGCACAAAGCGGTCGTCTATGGTCACAACGTCGTCACGCAACACCGTAAAGCCCGAGCTTTCCATATCGTCCACAATCGTGGTTTGCAGGCCATAGTAGTTGTCATGGTTGCCCAAGACAGCGTATTGCCCAAGCGGCGTACGGATCTGGCGTAAATGCCGGGCCATGTTCTTTTGCTGGAACACGTCCGGCAAGTCGTCGACAATATCGCCGGCCAGCATCAGCATGTCGGGCTTTTCGTGGTCCACAATTTCTTTGAGCAACCCTATGTGACGATGGCCAATAAGCGAACCAAAATGGGTGTCGCTGATCAGGGCAATGCGCACGGGTTTGTCCAGGGGCTTATCGAGCTGCACTTGGTAACGCACCACATGCGGCACGTACGCAGAAAACACGCCCCATGCCACAAAACTCACAATTAACAGGGGCAATGACCAGCGTATGGTGCGATGCAGCCGCGACACGGACAGCCGGCGTCTGAGCACGCCCTGAAGCATGCTGATCCCAATGGTGGCCAGACATCCGTAAAAGGCCACCAGCAACAAGGCGGCCAACCAGCGCCATTGAGAAAACAGGCCAAGCAGATGCGGCACCGCCATACAAACGTCGGCCACCAGCACAGCGCCGATAATCCACTTTCTTGCAGTGATCCGGCCAGGCAGGATAGGACGCATCCACCAATACAAGCCAAAACTGGTTACCGCCCACAACACCTGGGCAATAAGCAGAACCGCCAGCAACAACCACCAAAATGTCATGCCTGATTTTTACCTGCCCACATCTTGACGTGGGGTAACCGGTCAAAGCCCCAGAACCCTTCATTATCGATCCACACAAAAGGCGACCCAAATACGCCCCGTTGCATAGCCTGATCGACGTCGGTCTTAAGCTGATTTTTGATGGCATCGGTCTGCGTGGCAGACTGAATCTGCTCAGCGTCCAGACCCAGCGCACTGGCTGTGTCGTGGATGGCTGGCCATTGGCTGATATCGTTGCCCTGTGCGAAGTATGTCTTTAGCAAGGCCTTGGCAAGCTCGCCAGCCTGTTGCATGCCGTGCTGCTCGCGCACGGCAATGGTTGCCCGCGCCGCTGCGACGGTGGCAATGGGAAAGGGGCTGGGTGTGGTGTAGGGGATGTCAAACAACTGGGCTGTGCGTGCAAAATCGTGCCGTGCGTATTGGCCCTTAAGGGGAATATCCACCAGCGGCGCGCTGCCCATTGTCTTGAACATGGGCCCCAGTAAAATGGGATACCAGTTTACGGTGCGCCCCAACTCGTGGGCCAGGTCGTCAATCTGGGTACTGGCCATATAGCCGTACGGCGACGAAAAATCAAAATAAAAATCAAGCGTGTGCGCCATATGGTGCCTTTACTTATAAGGTAATTAGTCTATCTTGCGCGTCAATATGGAATACTATAGCGTTGATAAAACCAATTTCCATCAAACATGAACACAGGAACGTTTACCGCACACATGACGCCAGAGGCCTTGCGTGAAAATGCCGGGCAGGTCAGTACCATGCTAAAAGTTCTGGCCAACGAAGACCGGCTCATGCTGCTTTGTCAACTGGTTACGGGTAGCGTGAATGTCAGTCAGCTTGAAACGGCCACCGGCATCAAGCAGCCTACGCTGTCGCAACAACTGGGTATTTTACGCCAGGAACAGCTTGTCGCCACGGACAAACGGGGCAAGTACGTGTATTACCGTCTAGCAGATGACAAGGTGATCCGTATTATGGAGACGCTCTGGGAACTGTATTGCGATTCTGACACCCAGAAAGTGCCCTGACCTTACAAGCGAAACAGCCTGCGAATATGGGCAAGAATGGCTGTCTCGTCATGCTGGGTCCGGTTGCCCGGGGCATTGTCTCGCGCCTCGGTCAGCTCTTTGTTGCGCTGGGCCAATAGCTGGGCAAAGGCCTCTGCCAGTTCGGGGCGTTGCTCAAGAATATCCTGGAAGTCGGACTTGGCCAGCACATAAGTCACAAGGCTGCCAGACGCGGTCAGTGTGGCCCGTCTTGGCTCACCCGTCATGAGACTCATCTCACCCACAATGTCGCCCGGACCCAGTTCGGCCAGGCGCTGTCGCCCGCCACGCGACTCAAGCCACACGACAACCCTGCCGCTGACAATAAGATAAAGCTGGTCCCCCGTTTCGCCCTGGCGTGCCAGCAGGCTGCCTTCTACATAGGTCTGTGGACTCATGCGGCCAGCCAGTTCATGCAGCTCGTCCTCGGTGAGCGGGGAAAACAAATCAATGCTGCTCAAAGCACGTTTACGCTGTGCCACAGACTCGTCAGCGCGCGCATCAGCGCCTGTTTTGGGCCGCAGCCGCCGGGATACCGACAGATACCGGGCCGGTGCGGCCATGGTCCAGCCTTCGTGCTGGAACGTGGCATGTATATGTTGCCGTATCAGCGACTCGGCGCGGCCCCGCGCCATGGGATCAAGCAGCCAGAACCTGACCACGTAGGTCACGACGCCTTCCGAAAAGTCTGTTACCAGACACGTAGGGGCCGGATCGGACGCAATCATGTCGAGCGAGGTCTGCCGCAGGCGCTGTTCAACGGCTGAGGTCACCAAGGCAGGCCGGATGCCGGCGTCACAGTAAAAGTACACGGCTATCAGGCGCCGGGGGACGGAGGGCCCACCCACCAGCTTGACCTGGCCTTTCATCAGTTGGCTGTTCGGAATCACGATTTTCTCGCCAAACAGCGTACGCACAGCCGTGTGACGCCATTGAACCTGTATGACCTCACCCACGGTCTCGGCATCTATTTCTATCCAGTCACCAATATGGACAGAATGATCCAGCTGCAATGCCAGGCCAGACAGAATATTGCCCAGTGTGTCCTGCATGGCAAAAGCCAGCACGGCTGTCAATACTGCGGTACTGGCCACCAGGCTGCCCAGATCAAGGCCGGCGATGGAAAGCCGCAGCAACACCCAGGCCACATAGGCAATCAGGATGAGGATTTCTTCAAGAATCCTGGGAGGGTGCCAGCCCAGGCGCGGCACCAGCATGCGAAACACGACCAGCCCGACCTGACGAATCAGCACCATGCCAAGCAGGAGAATGGCAATGCCATTCAAAGCCCGGCCCACATCCACCGAGCCACCAGCGTTAGCGACAGCAGCGGCTGCCAGCAATACCAGAAAAAGCCCGAGCAGCTGTATGGTAAACACCATGACACGGGCTGCGACCGGCCGTAGTGCGATGCCCAGCACCACCGCACAGGCCATCCATATGGCGTAGGGTGTTTGCCATAACAGCAGCCATTCAACAGGCAGTTTTGTTGCAAACATCAAGGGGCCTTACCTTTTTACTTGTGTTGATGGTTCGTTGCGTGGTGCCGGATCTTCCCCGTGCGGCAACGGCTGGCTAACGGTCAGTGCCTGTGTACGCCCTTTTACTCGTACGATGTCGACACGACGCCACATAAACCCAGCGGCCTGTTCACGCGTCGTATCACTGACCAATATGGGTACGCCGTAGACGGCTGTCAGGCCTTCAAGCCGAGAACCCACATTGACCGCATCCCCCAGAACAGTATAAGCACGCCTGTACCGTGACCCCATGTCTCCGACGTTCATCATACCTGTATTGATGCCAATGCCAATGTGCAATTCCGGCAGCCCTTCGGCACGAAAGGTTTCCCTCAGAGTCTTCATGCGTTCCTGCATGGCCAGCGCTGCCTGCACGGCATGGGTGGCATGGTCTGCATCATCCAGGGGCGCGTTCCAGAATGCCATGACCAGGTCTCCCACGTATTTGTCAATCGTGCCATGATGCTGAAAAATCACTTCTGTGACTGCAGACAGATAACGGTTCAGCAGCGACTTGAGCTCCGCTGGGGACAGGGTTTCGGACAAGGCGGTAAACCCCCTGACGTCGGCGAACAGAACGGTCATGTGCCGCTGCTCACCTTCCATGGCTACCTGATCGGGGTGTGCCAGCATCTGGGCAACATGATCAGCGGGCACATATTCACCAAACAGAGACTGGATCGTCCGCCGCTGGCGGGTGGCTATCACCAGACCGGCGGCAATGTTCATGCCGCCCATCGCCACAATGACAAGCACGGGCAACGCCACCGGCAAAGCCAAGTGCAGCATTTGCCATAACAGCAGATTGGTGCCCACCATGAACAGAGCCCCACACCCCGC
>DAHVSI010000224.1 GCA_027324645.1 Castellaniella sp.
CGGGCCTACTCTTGCTTTTGTCGAGCTCCCTATCTGTGGCGCAACCCGCCCTTATGCCTTTGATTTATGGCGGCAACACAGTAGCGCCGCATCATGCTGAATGGGCACCGGGCTTAAAAACACGGTGTCATCGTCGTCCCGCATGACCAGATAGGACCCGGCTGTGGTGCTGCGAACCGGCCATTTTTCCAGCATGGGGTACAGGGTCTGGCGACCGTCAATAACCAGCCACGCGGCCCCCTGCAGCATATTGTCTGCGCTATACAAGGGGACAATCACGCCAAGAAACGGAAAATTAAACGTATCGTCTACACGAGGTGGTACGACCCGGGGTGCGGCGTGAGTAAAAGCGTGTCTCATGACGTCGCGGTCGATATTGGGCAGGCGCCCCTGCAACGGCCCAGACGGGTCCATTAAAAACTGCCCTTTGATATCGGTAAGCCGGATTGTGCTGTAATTAGCATGCTCAAGCAGGTAACGCAGGCGGTCCTGCAGCTCCTGTCCTGCCTCTTGCTGTGCACTGTTATCGGCCTGCTGTAACGTAGCAAGACCATCCCCCAACACAGCGTCGTCAGTCAGCATTGATGCATCGGCCAGCAACGATTCGTACCAGCCCTGCACACTTTGACGTTGTAGCTGGTTAATCACCTGCAGTTCACGCTCGATATGGCTGCGCTCGCGAGCCTGCCGGTCCTGATAGATGTAGGACGACAGCAATACCAGCAACACCCCCAGTGTCATGCCAATGACGAGGACAGACTGATACCAGGGATGCGGAGCGTTAACTCTGGACATGATTGATTACTTCAGGCCACAATGGACTTCCCATGACAAAGTAAACAGTGGCCTTTTCTGTGGTTACCCGACGCGCCATTCTTGCTATACCCCCCGCCCTCCTGGCCAGTACCCTGCCAGGCATAGCCCGTGCGCAACAGCGCGACCGCGTGGTCATTGGCGTGTCGTTAACACCCCCACAACTTGACCCAACCTCGTCCGACGCGTCCATCGTGGGCGAAGTCACCCTGAACAACGTGCTGGAAGGCCTGACCAAAATTTTGGAAAACGGCAAAGTGGCGCCACTGCTGGCCAAAAGCTGGTCGTTGTCGGATGACAAGCTGACCATGACATTCCGGTTAATAAAAAATGCCCGGTTTCATGATGGCAGCGCCTTTGACGCACAAGTCGTCAAATTCAGCATTAACCGTGCTCAAAAACTCGGTCTCAGAAACAAATCGTACGAAACTCTTTACAAAAATATTTCTAATGTAATCGTACATGATAAGTATACGGTTGCGCTCAAATTACGTCACCCCGACCCGCTTCTCACGTTTCGACTGGGGGAAAGCCCGGCCGTCATGGTCCACCCTGACTCGGCCCACAAGCTTGAGCACCACCCCATAGGCACTGGCCCGTATCTGTTTTCTTCCTTGGTACCGGATCAATCGCTGGACCTTACACGCTGGCCAAAATTCCGCGATATGGACCGCGTTGCTATCCGCCATGCTCAATTCCGGTTTTTACCCAGCCCGGACATGCAGATTAAGGCCATTCAAAACACTGAAGTCGACATGCTGTTTCATATGTCGCTGCAGGGCATTAACCACTTCAACGTCAGCCATCATTACCAGGTCCTGCTGGGCAGCACCAGCAGCAAAATGTTGGTCGCCATCAATAACCGCCAGCCACCCCTTGACGACATACGCGTGCGCCAGGCTTTGTCGCATGCCATTGATCGGTCCGCTTTCATTACCGAGGCCTTCGGGGGCCGGGGCCAAGGCATTGGCAGCCACTTTGTCCCTACGGACCCGGCCTACATCAACCAGACCAGTGTGTACCCCTACAACCCCGATAAGGCCAGGCAATTGCTTGAAGAGGCCGGGGTAAGCACCCCCCTTAAACTGACCTTGGCATTACCGCCCACACCGTATGCCCGGGCGGGCGGCCCCGTGCTCAAATCGCTCCTGTCCGCAAGCGGCATCGACCTTACCTTGCGCCACGTCACGTGGAAGGAATGGTTGCAAACGGTGTTTCGGGGCAAGTTCGACCTGTCATTGATTATGCATGTCGAACCTTTTGACTATCACATCTATGCCCGCTCCAACTACTATTTTGGTTACGACAGCCCTGACTACCTCGAGCTTGTCACGCAGTACCAGCACAGCACCAACCCGCGTGAACGCCGGGCCCTAATGCACCAGATTCAACGCACGCTAACTGACGACGCCGTCAATGTGTGGCTGCTCACCCCAGAGATGGCAACCATCACCCGCAAAGGTCTAAAGGGCGTGTGGATGGACTACCCCATTTTTTCGCACTATATTGCCGACATGTACTGGTCCTGACTGGCCGGCAACAGCACGCTCGTCTAGCGCGCCATTAGCAGCACAACCGCATTGGCCGCCATCCCTTCCTTGCGGCCCAGCCATCCAAGCCCTTCGTTGGTTTTAGCCTTGATATTCACACAGTCGGGCTGCACGCGCAGGTCAGCAGCAATATGCTGCACCATGGCCGGTGCATGCGGTGCAATTTTGGGTGCCTGGGCATGCACGGTGGCGTCCAGGTTGCCCACCTGCCAGCCTGCATCGTGCACAAGCTGTACCGCGGCCCGTAATAATTTACGGCTGTCGGCACCCCGATACTGCTCATCCGTATCCGGAAAATGGCGCCCAATATCACCCAGCCCGGCGCCACCCAGGACGGCATCCGTAATAGCATGCAGCAACACATCGGCGTCAGAATGGCCTGCCAGACCGTGGGAATGGGGGATGGTGACGCCCCCAACAATCAGAGGACGCCCCTGTACAAAAGCATGGACATCGGACCCCTGTCCGACTTTAAATGGCATGGTCATGATGGCGTATCCTGTTCTTGTGGTGGGTTGCCTGGATCGCACGCCGTGTGGTGTGCGGCAGATCCGGATAGATGTGTGGGGTCAAGGTAGCCTGCCACCCGGTCAAAATCCTCCGGCCAGGTCACCTTAAAGTTACTTGCTGCACCAGTCACCAGCAATGGTTGGCAGCCTGTTCGCTCCATGGCCGATGACTCATCGGTAAGCGCGAGCCCTGCCTGCAGCCCCTGCTCCAGGGCCCGGCGCAGCTGGCCGGCCCGGAACATTTGTGGCGTTTGCGCCAGCCATAACCCATCCCGGGGAACCGACCGGGCCACCGGTACCGCCTCCTCTGACCCGGGAGGCGTTTGGGTACGGTCCGACGCATCCGTCTGTACGGCCTGCTTGACCGAATCCGCAACCGGCAGCGCCAACAGTCCACCCGTATCCCGGGCCAGGCATGTGTCAATCAAGCGGGCCAATGCCGTGGCAGGCAACGCCGGACGGGCCGCGTCGTGGACCAGCACCCAGTCATTGTCTGCCAGGCTGCCTTGCGTCAGGGCATCGTCCAGCGCACCAAGCACCGTATGGGCTCGCGTTGGTCCCCCGCAAGGCCGCCACACCGTGCGCAGCGACCCTGCCAAAGCGTTGGCGACGTACGCGTCATCGGGCGCAGTCGCCACCCGTACCTGGCTGATGCGCGTATCGGCCAGCAACGCCTGCACGGCATGCCACAGCATGGGCTTGCCCGCGATGGATTGGTACTGCTTGGGCAGCCCCGCCTCTGCGCGTTGGCCAACGCCGCCCGCCGGCACAATAGCGATCAATTTCCTGTTCATGGTCAGACATTTTATAATTCATTTGAAATGGAAATCGAAACACCCCCCTTACCCATCTTGTCCACCCTGTCTTCCACCCTTCAGGCACTCAAACCAGGTCAACGCACCGTGCAGCCTTTGCCGCCCGGATCAAGCGATGCCTGGCTACTGGCCAACCTGGCCCGCACCAGCCAGCAAACCATTGTGGTGCTGTGTGCCGACCCGCTTGCTGCGCAGCGACTGACCGACGAAATCGGCCTGCTGGCTTCCAGCTTGCGGGTGCGCCGCCTGCCCGACTGGGAAACCCTTCCGTACGACGGATTTTCGCCGCACGAAGACCTGGTGTCCGAGCGCCTGCGCACCTTGCATGCGCTGGCCCACAATGAAGTCGACATCCTGACCGTGCCGGTGACCACGGCGTTATACCGGCTGCCACCCCCTGCGTTCTTGGCTGCATACACCTTTTCGTTCCGTCAGGGCGACACGCTGGACGAACAGGCCCTGCGCGACCAGCTCATGCTGGCCAACTACAGCCACGTCACCCAGGTGACCGCACCAGGCGAGTTTTCCATACGTGGCGGACTAATTGATCTGTTTCCCATGGGGTCGGCCCTGCCTTATCGCCTGGACTTGTTCGACGACGAAATCGAGTCCATTCGAGCCTTTAACGTCGAAACCCAGCGCAGCCTATACCCGGTCCCCGAGATACAGCTGTTGCCTGGCCGGGAATTCCCCATGGACGAGGCAGCCCGCAACCATTTCCGCGCACGCTTCCGCGAACTGTTCGAAGGCGATCCCAGCCGCGCGCTCCCCTACCGGGACATAGGCAATGGCATTGCCTTTGCGGGGGTTGAATACTATTTGCCGCTGTTTTTTGACGAGACCGCCACGCTGCTGGACTATCTGCCGGAACAGGCCATCACGGTGACGCTAGGGGACGTTTCCGATGTTATTGACCGGTTTACCGCTGACACAGCCAGCCGCTACAAGTTTCTCAAGCACGACCCCCAGCGCCCGGTTTTACCCCCCCAGTCCCTGTTTCTGGATGCCGAGCAGCTGTTTGTCGGCCTTAAGCAGTTTGCCCGCTTAAGCTTTGATGCAGGCC
>DAHVSI010000226.1 GCA_027324645.1 Castellaniella sp.
GGTGGCAGCCATTGCTGGTCTGTGTGGTGATGAATCCTCAGGTATCGGGTGCGAGGCGCCTTTCCGGGCACCCCATCATTCCATTTCGGTTGCCGCCCTGGTCGGAGGGGGCGCCCGGCCGCGACCGGGCGAGATCACGCGTGCCCATCATGGGGTGCTGTTTCTTGACGAGTTGCCCCAGTTTTCGCGTGTTGCCATCGATGCCCTGCGCGAACCACTGGAAACCGGGCAGGTTGTCATCGCACGGTCGCGTCTGACAGCCGTGTTTGATGCGCGCTTTCAATTGATTGCCGCCATGAATCCGTGCCCCTGCGGCTGGCACGGTCATACGGTGCGCCATTGCCGCTGCACGCCCGATCAGATCGCCCGCTATCTTCAGCGGGTGTCCGGCCCCTTTATTGACCGGGTGGATATGCACTACCCGTTTCCGGCTGTCGACAGTGACTGGCTGAGTGCACCGCGGGGCGAACCCTCCAGTGCAATTCATCCGCGTGTCATGGCATGCCGGCAGCGGCAAATGGACAGGCAGGCATGCGTGAATGCGGCGCTGGGCGCCCCGGCGCTAGCAGAGCATGCCACGCCGGACAAGCCGGGCCAGTTGCTGCTGCGTCAGGCGGTAGAACGCTGGGGATGGTCGGCACGTGCCATCCATCGCCGTCTGCGGGTGGCCCGTACATTGGCGGACATGGCAGCCAGCAAGGGCGTTACCGCCGAACATGTGGCTGAAGCGCTCCAGTACGGACAGCGTTAGCCGGACACGAGGCAGGGTCAACGACATTTCTGGCAAAATTCAGCAAAACGTCATATAATCTATGGCTTTGCCGGGTCTGGGGCAATAACACAGGCATCAAAACCATTTCGAACCAAGTGGTGCCGGGGCTTTCAAAGCCAGAGCCTTCAGAGCGGTATTGCTCAAGCGGGCAGACGGGCTGCCTTTGCGCCATCCAATCAAGAGTCAGTAACATGCCAAAGATGAAAACCAAACGGGGTGCTGCCAAGCGCTTCAAGGTTCGCGGCAGCGGATCCATCAAGCGGGGTCAGGCTTTCAAGCGCCATATCCTCACCAAGAAAACCACCAAGAACAAGCGCCAGCTGCGCGGTACCGTCGGTGTGCATCCCGCCGATGCGCCAGCGGTCAAATCCATGCTTCCTTACGCCTGATGGGGGTCTGAATCATGCCAAGAGTCAAGGGCGGCATCACCAGCCGCAATCGTCATAAAAAGGTTCTCGCTCAGGCCAAGGGCTTTCGGGGGCGTCGCAAAAATACCTTCCGGGTAGCCAAACAGGCCGTCATGAAGGCGGGGCAGTATGCCTACCGCGACCGCCGCGCTCGCAAGCGCGAGTTCCGTGCGCTCTGGATCACACGCATCAACGCTGCGTGTCGCGAGCAGGGGCTCAGCTACAGTGCCTTCATCGCCGGCACGAAAAAAGCGTCCATCGAACTCGACAGAAAAATCCTGGCTGATATGGCCGTCAACGACAAGGCCGCCTTTGCAGCCATCGTTGAACAGGCAAAATCGGCCCTGGCAGCCTGAATTTCATCGGCTGTCCAGTTGTCATTGATTGCAAAACGGGGCTCCA
>DAHVSI010000229.1 GCA_027324645.1 Castellaniella sp.
AGCCTGCAGCATGGATAGGATGGCCAGAAGCAGCAGAATATTGAAGCTCAGTCCCAGTGTGGAAAAGACCCCGAACAGGCGGTAATACACAATGATGAACAGGGCCAGGGCAATGAAGCCGTACAGAGTGGAGTTAAAGCCTTTTTTGATGTTGTCGGCACCAAGGCTGGGGCCGATTGTGCGTTCTTCAATAATGCTCATGGGCGCGGCAAGCGAGCCGGCGCGCAGCAGCAGAGCCACATCGGCGGCTTCCTGTGCATTCATGCTGCCGCTGATTTGCACCTGGCCGCCGGGTATTTCGGAACGGATGACCGGTGCGGTGACCACCTCGCCCTCGCCGTCTTCAAACAGCACGATGGCCATGCGCTTGTTAATGTTATTGCGCGTGACGTCGCGGAAGATGCGGGCCCCTTTGGAATCAAGTGTAAGGTTGACCGTTGGCTGCTGTGTTTGCTGGTCGCGGCCAGGCTGGGCGTCTTGCAGGTTTTCACCTGTCAGGATCACCTGCCTGCGCAACAGTAACGGGCGTCCATCGGTATCGTCGTAGCGCTCCAAACCAAAGGGCACCTTGCCGGAATCGAGTGCTGACTTGGCGGATGGGGAATCATCAACCAAACGGATTTCAAGGGTCGCCGTGCGGCCCAGAATTTCCTTGGCCTTGGCTACATCCTGAACGCCAGGCAACTGCACAATGATGCGGTCCGAGCCTTGCTGCTGAATGACCGGCTCGGCAACGCCCAGTTCGTTAATGCGATTATGCAGCGTAGTAATGTTTTGCTTCAGGGCGTTGGTCTGGACCTGGGTGACTTCGGAGTCAGACATCTTGGCCGTCAGTATGTATTGCCCACCGCTTTCGGACGAGGTGAACGTCATGTCGGCCATGGCGCGCTGCAGAGCACTTTGGGCGGCATCCCGATCGGATTCAGAGTCAAAGGCGGTCTCGACCGACAGGTCGCTGCGCTCAATGCCCGCGTCGCGGATGTCGGCGTCGCGCAGGATATTGCGAATTTCTCCTGTCATGGTGTCGTAGCGGCCTGTAAGTGCACCACGCATATCAACTTGCAGCAGAAAATGCACGCCACCGCGCAGATCCAGCCCCAGGTGCATGGGTTCGGCGCCAAGTGCGGACATCCAGTTGGGCGACCCCGGTAGCAAGTTCAGGGCCACCGTGTAGTCTGGCTGTTCCGGATCGGGATTGAGCTCTTGCTCAATCGTGTCCTTGGCCTTGATTTGGTCATCAGTTGAATCAAAGCGGACCCGAACCGTCCCTACTGGTCCATTCTGCTCGTAGAAGCCGCCGGTTGTTTGAATGCCGGCTGAGTCAAGGATGTTTTCGACCTGATCCAGCATGTCCGGGTCAATACGTACCGTTGACTTGGCGCCGGCTACCTGGACAGCAGGGGATTCACCAAAAAAGTTGGGCAGAGTGTAAAGAATACCAATGAGAAGAGCTGCCAGAACAGTCAGGTATTTCCAGAGGGGATAACGGTTCATGGTGGTCGTGCGCGAAAGCTTTAGGCATGCCCGGGCAACCCGGGCATGCACGGGAAGGGCGAGGGATCAGAGCGCCTTGATGGTGCCTTTGGGCAGCACGTTGGTAACGGAATTGCGTTGCAGAACCGTTTCGACAGGCTGATCGCCCATGGTGCTGATTTCGAGTGTGATGTAGTTGTCGCTGACCTTGGTGACCTTGCCCAAAATGCCGCCGGCAGTGATGACTTCGTCGCCTTTGGTGAGTGCGGCAACCAGGTTGCGGTGTTCTTTCTGACGCTTCATTTGGGGCCGTATCATCAGAAAATACAGCACCACAAACATCAGAATGATGGGCAGCATGCCCATGAGTGACGCCGTCCCGTCAGAGGCGGCCTGTGCAATGACCAGATTAAGCATGTCGGAAGTGGCCATCAGAAGCTCCTGAAATTGGTATAAGAATTGAAGATGGAATTTTAGTTAACAGGGTATTGTAACGGTATATTGGCTACTCGATTCCCGCCGCACGCTCGGCATGAAATTGCTTACGCCAGTTTTCGAACTGTCCCTGGCTGATCGCCTCGCGCATCTGGGCCATGAGGTCCAGGTAGTAATGCAGGTTGTGCAGCGTGTTTAAGCGTGCGCCGGTCATTTCTCGGGTGCGTTGCAAATGGTGCAGGTAGGAACGTGAAAACCGCTGGCAGGTGGGGCAACTGCAGGTTTCGTCCAAAGGCCGGGTGTCGTTGCGGTAACGAGCATTGCGGATTTTCAGGTCGCCGTAGCGGGTAAACAGCCAGCCGTTGCGGGCGTTGCGTGTTGGCATGACGCAGTCAAACATGTCAATGCCTGCTGCCACCCCTGCCACCAGGTCTTCGGGCGTGCCCACGCCCATCAGGTAACGTGGCGCATCAGCCGGCATGCGGGGCGCCGTATGCGACAAAATACGCATCATTTCGTGCTTGGGCTCGCCCACCGACAGGCCACCAATGGCATAGCCTTCAAACCCTATATCGACCAGGCCTGCGAGCGATTCGTCGCGCAGGGATTCGTACATGCCGCCCTGCACAATGCCAAACAGGGCATTGGGGTTGGCCAGCCGGTGGTATTCATCGCGTGAACGCTGCGCCCAGCGTAATGACATGCGCATGGATGTGGCAGCTTCGCTTGACGTGGCCGCACGCCCTTTAATGAGGTATGGCGTGCACTCATCAAAAACCATGGTGATGTCGGCATTCAGATGGTATTGAATGCGCATGGATTCTTCGGGTGTCAGGAACAGGCGTTGTCCGTCAAGGGGCGAGGCAAAGCGCACGCCTTCCTCGCTGATTTTGCGCAAGCCTTCAAGACTGAACACCTGGAAGCCGCCAGAATCCGTCAGGATCGGGCCTTGCCACTGCATAAAACCATGCAGGCCGCCGTGCTGTGCCATGACGTCAGTGCCTGGTCGCAGCCATAGGTGGAAGGTGTTTCCCAACACGATCTGGGAGCCAACGGCCTCCAGTTCATCAGGCAACATGCCCTTGACGGCACCGTACGTGCCAACCGGCATGAAAACAGGGGTTTGTACGACGCCATGATTCAGGGTGATCTGGCCACGGCGTGCCGCACCATCATGGGAAAGTAGTTTGAAATCAAGACCGGACATGGACAGGGTCAATCAGAGCTGGGAGGTTCGATGAACATGGCGTCACCATAGCTGAAGAAGCGGTAGGCATGGTGGACGGCGTGCGCATAGGCGCGCTGTATGGGCTCAATGCCGGCCAGAGCCGACACCATCATCAAGAGGGTGGACTGAGGCAAGTGGAAGTTGGTCAGCAGGGCATCGACCCACCTGAAGGTGTAGCCCGGTGTAATGAATAGCCTGGTATCGCCGCTGATGTCCTGAGCCGCCTGCGGGGTTGCATTCATGGTGCTCGCTTTGGCGGCTGCTGATTCCAGCGCCCGTGCTGAGGTGGTTCCGATGGCAATCACACGTCCACCCCGCTTGCGTGTTTCGTGAATGCGCTCAATGGTATCGCCCGGCACAACGTACCATTCCTCGTGCATGATGTGTTCATGGATGCGCCCAGACCGTACGGGCTGAAATGTGCCCGCGCCCACGTGAAGCGTGACAAACGCCCGGGCAATGCCTTTCTCGTCCAGGCTGTGCAACATGGCTTCGTCAAAATGCAGCCCGGCAGTCGGTGCCGCGACGGCGCCGGGTTGCTGCGCATAAACCGTTTGATAGCGTTCGTCGTCCGTCTGGCCGGCCTGCCGGCTGATGTACGGCGGCAGCGGCGTACTGCCGTGCGAATCAAGTATTGTCATGACGGGGTCGTCAAATGACAATTCAAACAGCTCACCCTGACGTCCCTTGACATGGGCATGGGCGCCGTCACCAAAGTTCAGCTTGGTTCCGGCGCGGGGGGCGCGACTGCTACGTATATGTGCCAGGGCATCATGGACGCCAGTGAGGCGTTCTACCAGCACCTCGACCTTGCCACCTGTTGCCTTGTGGCCCAATAGGCGTGCCTTGATCACACGGGTATTGTTAAACACAAGCAAGTCATCGGGCAGCAGCAAACTGAAGAGGTCAGGGAACAGCCTGTCGTGCAGGGCACCTGATGCGTCCAGGTGCAACAGACGGCTTGCGGTGCGCTCGGACGCCGGCGTCTGGGCGATAAGCGCCTCAGGTAGGTCATAGTCAAAGTCGGAAAGATCGGGTTCGTGGTTCACGTCAGGTAATAGGTCAATCAATGCGCACAAGAAAAGCGTCCTCATTTTACGCACATGCGGGCTGACTTTGGTTATGCTGAGAGTTTTGTCTCAGGGACGTGGCTTATGAACCTCCGTGTTCTTTCTCCAGTCTGGCAGCGTTGGCACGGCTTTCTGCTGGGACTTCTCCTGGTGCCGGGCATGGTGCTGGGCATCGGGTCAATGGCTACAGCACAAAATGCCGGTCTGCCCAACGAGCTCAGTTCGGCCTGGCAAGCCACAGGGCTGCCAGAGTCCGCCTTGTCCCTGCAAGTCCAAGAGGTGGGCGGCGAACCCCTCATGACGCTCAACCCGTCGCAACCGCGCAACCCTGCGTCGGTCATGAAAGTCGTTACGACATGGGCCGGGTTGCAGGGGCTGGGGCCCGCCTATCGCTGGAAAACATCGTTTCTGACAGGGGCAAATGCCAGCACCGATGCGCAGGGCACACTCAAGGGGCCGCTATATATACAGGGCAGTGGCGATCCCGTGTTTGCCGTGGCCGATCTATGGCAAATGCTGCGCGAACTGCGGCTGCGAGGGATCAAAAACCTGTCAGAGGTGGTTGTTGACCGGTCCGTGTTCGGCAAAGTCGATATTGATCCGCATGCGTTCGACAGCTCGGGTGATCGCCCGTATAACGCCAGCCCTGACGCCATGATGGTGGGTTTGGGTGCTATCAGACTGTATGTGTACCCTGATGCGGCAAATAAAACGTGGGTACCGGTTGTGGACCCCCCCGTTCCTGGCGTGCGTGTTCAAGGTAAACCCGAGTGGCGCAATGGGACCTGTCAAGGTGCGCCCAGCATGTCCACCAACATTCAGGAGTCTCAGGGCAAGGTGGTCATCAATGTCTCTGGTGAAGCCACTGGCTCGTGCGGCCCATTCAGCGTATGGCGGCTGGCGCTCGGGCAGCCAGACCATTTCGCCTCTGTCTTTCGCATGCTGTGGCGCGAACTGGGCGGCACGCTGGCGCATGATGTCAGTACTGGCAAAGTGCCGGCAAACGCCAGCGCCATTGTGACTCACCAGTCCGATTCCCTGGGCGACGTCATTCGGCGTATCAATAAGCTCAGTAATAACGTTATGGCCAGAAACCTGCTGCTTAGCGTGGGTGCGAGCCTGGGGGGCAACGGGGCAACTAGCAGCTCAGCGTCGCGTGCGGTGCTCGATCTCTTGCAGCGCCAGGGTATTGACACAGCCGGGTGGTCGATTGAAAACGGATCGGGTCTGTCACGTACGGGCCGGCTCACTGCCCGTGGGCTGGCCGGCATGCTGGATCAGGCCTGGCTATCGCCACTGATGCCCGAGTTTGTATCGTCCATGGCCGTGGCAGGCATTGACGGTACGGTACGGCGTCGCCTGCGTAATAGCCCTGCTCGCGGCCGTGCGCATCTCAAGACCGGCACCTTGCGCAATGCCCGTGCACTGGCCGGATACGTGCAAGGCAAGGCAGGACGGCGGTATATTCTTGTCAGTCTGGTCAATCATGACAATGCCATTGCCGCACGCAAGTTTGAAGACGCCCTGGTTGAATGGCTGGCCAGTCACTGAATCCTACCCACGCATTTCAGGAAACCACATGTCCATACACGAAGTCCGACACCCGCTTATCCGCCACAAGCTGGGGCTTATGCGCCGTGCTGACCTCAGCACCAAAAACTTTAGGGAAATGTCACAAGAAATTGCTTCCCTGCTTACTTACGAGGCGTCCCGTGACCTGCCTCTTGAGCCGGCAACGGTGCAGGGCTGGTGCGGTCCGGTCGATACCGAGAAAATCGCCGGTAAAAAAATCACGGTCGTGCCAATCCTGCGTGCGGGGGTGGGCATGCTCGAAGGTGTATTGACCCTGATCCCGGGTGCCCGGGTCAGTGCAATCGGTATCCAGCGTGATGAAACCACCCTGCAAGCCCATCCTTACCTCGAGCGCCTGGCCGGACAAATGGACCAAAGACTGGCGCTGATTGTTGATCCCATGCTGGCGACCGGCGGCTCAATGGTGGCCACCATCGATCTGCTTAAAAAGGCGGGCTGCCGGCGGATTCGTGCGCTGGTTTTAGTGGCGGCACCTGACGGCATCCAACGCGTTGTGTCACAGCACCCCGATGTGGACATCTACACCGCTTCCATAGACAGTCACTTGGATGAAAATGCTTACATTGTGCCGGGTCTGGGCGACGCCGGAGACCGGATTTTTGGTACCCAACAAAGTTGACATGCTGTAGCATAGGGCTATCACCCACTCACTAGGAGAATGGATATGGCTACCAAGACAAAGCTTAAAACGGCTGAGCAAGACTTTATCGACTCTTTGCGTGGCAGCCTTGACGATGCTGAAAAGCTTTTACGAGAGGCGGCTGAGGCATCTGGCGACAAGGCCGCCGAATTGCGTGAGAAGGCGGTCAACTCCTTGAACTCAACACGCGAAGGCTTGTCTGAAGCGCAAGACGTCATGCTTGAGCGTGGGCGCCGTGCCGCTTGTGGTGCCAATAATTACGTTCACGAGCAGCCATGGCACGCCATTGGTGCAGCCAGCCTGGCAGGGCTCGTCATCGGTATGCTTATTTCCCGTCGTTAAGCCCATGAGCCTGCGCCAGTCTACGGCGGATTTGGCCACGACATTGCTGGCCATTGTTCGCACGCGCCTCGAGCTATTCTCGTTCGAGGCGGCCGAACAAAAATCGCACCTCATGGGGTTGGCTGCACTGTTTGCTGGTGCGGCCATTCTTCTGCTGCTCGCGTTGGGCGTGTTTACCGCTGCGTTCGTCGTAGCGGTATGGCCTACCGAATACCGCTACATGGCCTTGTTCTTACTGTCATTGGCATACCTTGTTGGAGGCATTGTCTGTGTGCTGTGCCTGCGGCGGCGCCTGGTCCGGGCATCGTTACCATTTGAAGCCACCCTCAACGAGCTGCGCGACGATCTCGCCATGCTTGAAGCCCTGAAAAGTCAGTCTGCAGGCCAGGCTAACACTGACGATCTGGGAGGCAGCCGTGGCTGATCGCTATTCCGCACAAGAACGTCGCCTGCATATCGAGCGGTTGCGCTTGCGCGCACGCCTGCAGCGTCACGAGGCCACGCGCGAGCTGCTCCGTGTACGGCGTTCGCTTACCCCTGCCGGCTTGTGGCACGAAGTGGCTGGTAGCCGCGGTAGCAGTCCAACCCAATGGCTCATGCCTATAGTCGGATTCACCCGCAGGTATCCCTATCTGCTTAGTACGGCCTGGTCGCTGACGGGCGCCCTGGTGCGAGGGCGCGCCCGGTTTGTCTGGCCTGTCGGTGTTATCGGTATTCTGGCGTGGCGCATGGCAAGACGCCGGCAGCAGCAAGACCACGTCAGGATCGACAACCAGACCGATCCCTTCTTATAACCCCAGCTCGGTCCACATCGCATCGACCCGTTGCGAGACCGCCTCGTCCATATGTATGGGGCGGCCCCATTCCCGGCTGGTCTCTCCCGGCCATTTATTGGTGGCATCAAGCCCCATCTTGCCGCCCAGGCCCGATACAGGTGATGCGAAATCCAGGTAGTCGATGGGAGTGTTGTCTGCCAAAATTGTGTCGCGTACCGGATCCATGCGGGTGGTCATGGCCCACACGACTTCCTTCCAGTCTCTTGCGTCAATGTCTTCATCGACCACAATAATGAATTTGGTGTACATGAACTGACGCAAAATGCTCCATATGCCAAACATAACCCGTTTGGCATGGCCACTGTATTGCTTGCGGATAGACACGACCGCCAACCGGTAACTACACCCTTCCGGGGGTAAATAAAAGTCAGTGATTTCCGTGAGCTGGCGGCGCAGCAGGGGGACAAAAACTTCGTTAAGCGCAACGCCCAACACCGCCGGCTCGTCGGGGGGCTTGCCGGTATAAGTGCTGTGATAAATGGGATTCTCGCGCATGGTGATGCGCTCAACAGTGAACACCGGAAACCATTCCTGCTCGTTGTAATAGCCGGTGTGGTCGCCGTAGGGGCCTTCCAGCGCCATTTCATAATCACTGTCGGGCATGGACGGTGCGCCCTCGGGAACGGCTGGCTGTTGAGCCCCTGGATCATTGGCGGGCAGAATGTGTCCTTCAAGGATGATCTCGGCATGGGCTGGCACAGACAGTTCGCTGCCCAGCGCCTGGGTGACTTCAGTACGCGAGCCGCGTAACAGGCCTGCAAACTGGTATTCCGACAGGCTGTCAGGAACAGGGGTCACCGCACCCAGCGTGGTGGCCGGATCAGCGCCCAGCGCTACGGCGATAGGAAAGGGGGTGCCGGGCTTGGCTAGCGCATGATCGCGAAAATCCAACGCACCCCCGCGGTGCGATAGCCATCGCATGATCAGTTTGTTGCGCCCCAGTAGTTGCTGGCGGTAAATGCCCAGATTTTGACGGCGGGCATTGGGGCCACGTGTGATGACCAGGCCCCATGTAAGTAAGGGGGCAATGTCATCCGGCCAGCAGCGTTGCAGGGGTAGCTGATTAAGATCGACATCGGCGGCTTCGATCACAGTTTGTTGGCAGGGCGCTTGTCGCACACTGCGCGGGTTCATGTCCCACAATGCCGATTTGAGCATACTGATTTTGCCGAAGGCATCGCGCAGACCGCGGGGCGGCTCCGGCTCACGCAATGCTGCCAGTAGCTCACCCGTGTCGCGCAGGGCGGCTACGTCTTCGGCCCCCATGCCCCATGCCACCCGTTCGGGTGTGCCGAACAGATTGGTCAGCACGGGCATTGTGGCAGGTTGCCCCAAATGGCGGGCATGCTCGAACAATAAGGCCGGACCGCCTGCCTGCAGGACGCGATCACTGATCTCGGTCATTTCAAGGTCAGTATCGACGGGATGGCTGATTCGTTTGAGCTGATCGTTTTGTTCAAGCTTTGCCAGGAAGTCTTTCAGGTCACGGTAGTTCACGGTCAGGAATAAAAAAAGGTTACAGTAGTGTGGTTATCACAGGAAGGTTAACACCCCGGACGGGGTTGCCAAGTCATCATGACTCATCACGACAGATCCGTGTTGCAACTGTTTGGGGCGGGGTCACGCCAGCTGGTACGCTTGCTGGCCGAAATCACGCATGTCAGTGCTATTTATCTGGGCATTGCCGTGCTCGTAACAGCTGTACTGGCATTTTCCGTGCCACCACTGCGTGAACAGGCGCACCAGGTGCGTCTGGCGCTCGTTTCGGCCCTGCAGCCCGCTGGCTACCAGCTTCCATTCGATTTCGCGCTGGACGACACGCACGGTCATTTCGACGCCAATCCGTTTGCGTCTTTGTCGCCCGTCATGGCTTCAGACGAACTCACCTGGTCGGACGAGGCCGAACAGCTGATCGAAAAAGGCGCAGAAGAAGGGGATCGTGTCGATGTGTCGCACCTTAACTTTACGCGTGCCCTGGTCGACTCTGAAGAGGAATCCCCCATCCCGGGTGTGACGCGTGCTCAGGTGCAGGCATTGCGCAGCTATCTGGCCCGTAAATACCGTATTACCAGTAATGTGGCTGGGGCCATCATTGGCACGGCCTTTACGGTGGGCCGTGAAAAAGACCTTGATCCCCAGCTGATTCTGGCTGTCATTGCCATCGAATCCCGCTACAACCCTTATGCAGAAAGTCATGTGGGGGCACAGGGGCTCATGCAGGTCATGACCAAGGTCCACCAGGAAAAATTCGCCGCTTTCGGAGAAGGGCCGCTGGCGGCGGTGCATCCCTTGGCCAATATTGAGGTCGGATCCCAGATTCTTGCAGACTGTCTGGCGCGCCGCGGCTCGCTGGACGGCGCACTGGCCTGTTATGTCGGGGCAACCGGTCCCGGTGATGGCGGCTATGGCAAAAAAGTCAAAGCCGAATGGCGGCGCATCGCGCTGGCTTCAGGCATTGCCATCCGGCAGGATTGACCATCCGGCATTGGGTGACCTGCTACATCTGGCCGCTCTCACCGCTTGTGGGTTGCCAGCGCATCAGTCGTCGTTCAACCAAGCCTACGGCGCCATCAAGGAGCAAGGCAAAAATGGTCAGGACAATAATGCCCGCAAAAACGGTATTGACGTCAAAAGTGCCTTCCGCCTGTAAGATCAGATACCCCACGCCGGCTGCCGAGCCCAGATACTCGCCTACGACGGCCCCAACAAAGGCCAGACCCACCGATGTATGCAGGCTGGAAAACACCCAGCTTGTTGCTGACGGCAGGTACACATAACGTAGAAGCTGACGGTTGCTGGCGCCCAGCATGCGTGCGTTATTCAGCAGGGTGGGGCTGACCTCACGTACACCCTGGTAGACGTTATAGAAAACAATGAAAAACACCAAGGTCACAGCCAGTGCCACCTTGGACCAGATCCCCAGACCAAACCACATGCCAAAAATGGGTGCCAGGATGACCCGCGGCATAGAGTTCATTGCCGTGATGAATGGGTCCATGATGGCACTGGCCAGCCGGGACAGGCCCAGCCACAGGCCGCCGGCCAGGCCGGCGACGGTGCCAATTACAAAGGCCAGTAAGGTTTCAATAAGCGTGATATTAAGGTGACGATAGATGTCCCCATCTGTGACGAACCAGCGCCATACCCGCTGCATGACTTTGATGGGTTCCCCAAAGAAAAATGCCAGCCCCGGGTCGCGCGACACCAGGTGCCACAGACCAAAAAATGCAATCAACAGCAATGCCTGCCAAAGACGCATTGTGGCGGCACGCGGTTTAAGAAACTGCCACATCCCGTTATCCTTTTGCCTGTTGTTGGGCGTAGCCCTTGAGTACTTCTTCGCGCAGCACGTCCCAGATGGCAGCGTGCAGCCGAACAAATTCTGGGTCGGTTCGAATCTCGGCAACATCGCGGGGCCGGCTCAGTGTGATGTCGAACTCGCCGATAGGGTGGGTGGCAGGCCCCGCAGACAAGACAATGACGCGGTCACTCATGGCGATCGCTTCATCCAGATCGTGCGTGATGAACAGGACTGCCCGGCGCTTGGCCATCCACAACTCAAGCACCTCGTTTTCCATCAGTTGCCGCGTCTGGATATCAAGGGCTGAAAAAGGCTCGTCCATCAGGATGATGTCTGGATCGTTAATGAGCGTTTGGGCGAGCATGGTCCGTTTTCTCATGCCGCCAGACATCTGGTGTGGATAACGGTCTTCAAAGCCGGATAAACCCACGCGCTGTAACCAGCTGCGGGCCTGGTCACGTGCTGTGTCGCGCGCCATGGCTGCAAACTCAAGGCCTGCGGTGACGTTGTCCAGAGCGCTGCGCCACGGCAGCAGCGCTTCGCCCTGGAACATGTACCCAGCCCGCCGGTTAATGCCCGTTAGGGGCTGGCCGAACACCTTGACTTGCCCGCTGCTGGGCTGCAGCAAGCCCGCCCCAATATTAAGCAGGGTCGACTTGCCACAACCAGTTGGGCCCACCACCGACACGAACTCACCGGGAGCAACCTGCAGGGATACATCGGCGACAGCCACGTAATCGGCATTGGTTCTGTCGCGTGACGCAAACCTGCAGGTCACGGCATCAAACGATAATGCTGCATCAGCCATTGGGGTAGTTCTCGTTGGCCTGCTTTGCGAAATCGTTGGTCCAGATGCGGTCGAGTTCAATGTTGTCGACCGGGAAGTCATCGATATACGCATCCAGTGCGTCGAGCGCAGTTTGTGGCCCATCGTCCGGGATCATGCCATCGGGTGACAGCCCTTCAATACTGTTTTTAATGGCGGCCAGATACACATCGCGATCCCCTAGCAGGTAGGACTCTGGCATGGCGTCGACGATGTCGTCAGGGTCAGTGCTGTGAATCCATTTGTCGGCTCGCACGATGGCATTGGCCAGTGCCTGAGCCACACCAGGATTTTCGTCAAGAAACTTCTCGGGAGCATACAGGCAGCCTGCAGGCATATTGCCGTCAAAAATAGCTTTGGTGTCCTTCAGGCTGCGTGTGTCGGCAATCAGCTCCATGTCGCCGGCCTGTTCCAGAATGGAAATGACCGGGTCCGTGTTGGACATGGCATCAACCTGCCCGGCACGCAGTGCCGAGACGGCACCACCGCCGCCGCCCACACCGACAATGGAAACATCGTCGGCTTTCAGGCCATGCTGCGCCAAAAAGAAGTTGACCAGCATATTGGTGGAAGACCCTGGAGCGGTCACACCGATTTTTTTGCCCTTGAGATCTTCGGGACTGTTGTAGCCCTCAAGTTTGGTGGACACGCCCAGACCAATCATGGGTGCGCGCCCCTGCAAGACAAAAGCACGGTAGAACTGGTTTTTGCTTTGCAGGTTCAGGGTGTGCTCAAAGGCGCCAGATACCACGTCGGCACTGCCACCCACCACTGCCTGCAGCGCCTTGGACCCGCCGGCAAAGTCGGAAATTTTCACATTCAGGCCTTCATCTTCGAAAAAGCCCTGCTGTTCAGCCACCGAGAGCGGCAAATAATAGGTCAGTGCCTTGCCGCCCACGGCGATATGCACATCGGTGCGTTCAAGGTCTTGTGCACGCAGCCAGGCGGGCGCCAGCCCCATCGCCCCCGAGGCAGCGGCAAGTTTAAGAACGGTGCGTCTATTGATTGTCATGAGTTGTCTCCTTCTTGATGGTCCGGCAAGCCAATAACGCCTGTCCGGGCCAGTTGTGTAATAGTTTCTTCGTCATAACCCAGGTTATTTAACACAGCGGCGGTATGTTCGCCTAGTGCCGGGCCAAGCCAGCGCGTGCCGCCGGGGGTCTGGGACAGTTTGGGTACCACCGCGGGCAGGCTGACGGGTGATCCGTCGTCGAATGTATGCTGCTCAATCATTTGCCGCGCAGCAAATTGTGCATCGTTGAACATGTCTGCCACGCTATAGATTTTGCTCACGGGTACAGCCGCTTCGCGCAATATCGACAAGGCGGTATTGATGTCGTGTTCCTGGCACCAGGCCTGTATGGCGCCATCAATGGTGTCTGCGCGTTTTGCCCGGCCCTGGTTATGACGCAAGTCCGGGTCGTGTGCCAGATCGTCGCGGCCTATGGCCAGCATCAGGCGGTGGAAAATGCCGTCGCTGTTGCCGGCAATGACAATGCTGTCGCCTTCCCGGGTGGTATAGGTGTTGGAAGGCACAATGCCGGGCAGGGCACCACCCGTACGTTCCCGAATGACACCCGCTACAGCGTACTCGGGCACCAGGCTTTCCATCATGTTGAATACCGATTCGTACAGGGCCACATCAACCATTTGCCCCTGGCCGGCTACGCAGTCGGCCCCTTGTTTGCCATTCCACCGGCCGCCGGTTGCATCCCGGTGGTGTAACGCGATAAGCGCGCCAATCACGCCATGCATGGCAGCAATGGAATCGCCGATGGAAATGCCGACGCGAACGGGTGGTCGGTCGGCGTGGCCGGAAACATAACGCAAGCCGCCCATGGATTCGGCAATCGCACCAAACCCGGGGGAGTCACGCATGGGGCCCGTCTGGCCGTAGCCGGAAATGCGCACCATGATGGTGGCGGGGTTGATGTCGCGCAGTTGCTCATAGCCCAGACCCCATTTTTCCAGCATGCCAGGCCGGTAGTTCTCGACAATGATGTCTGCATCCAGCGCCAGACGTTGCGCAATGCGCTGCGCCTCGGGGTCTTTGAGGTTAAGAGCAATGCATTGCTTGTTGCGGGCCTGTACGGTCCACCATAGCGAATCCTCATTATGAAGATGGCGCCACGAGCGGATGGGGTCTCCGCCACCCCGGCCATTGTGATCGGCGGGGGGCTCAACCTTGATGACGCTGGCGCCAAATTCGGCCAGCATCCGGGTGGCAAAGGGCCCGGCAATCAGGTTGCCCAGTTCCAGTACCTTCAGGTCCTTTAAAGCAGACATGCGTGTTCCGTAATCAGTCAGGCAAGAAACGTGTCCAGGCGCTGAATCGCTTCCTGCAAACGATCCAGCCCGGTGGCGTAGGAAAAGCGCAGCATGCGTTGGGCATGGGCCGGGCCGAAATCAATGCCCGGCACTGCTGCTACTCCGGCATGCACCAGAAGGCGCTGGGCAAAGTCGATACTGTCCTGGCTATGGGCGCTGATATCAGCATAAATGTAAAAGGCGCCGTCGGGGGCGACAGGCACATGCAACCCCAGCCGTTCAAATTCAGGCAACAGGTAATCGCGCCGCTGCTTGAAGGACAAGCGCCGTTTTTCGTAGATTTGCATGACGTCCGGTTCAAAGCAAGTCAGCGCGGCATGCTGGGCCAGGGTCGGTGCACAAATGGCCAGGCTGGCGGCCAGTTTTTCAATCACGGGAACGATGGACGGCGGTGCAATCATCCAGCCCAGCCGCCAGCCGGTCATGTGAAAATACTTGGAAAAACTATTGATGATCAGGATGTCGTCGTCCAGAACCAGTGCGCTGGTGGGCTGGCTGTCGTAATACAGACCCAGATAGATCTCGTCCATGATGATGAAGCCCCCACGCTCGCGCACTGCCTGGATCAGGGCATGCAGTGCATCGGTATCGACGCTTGTGCCGGTGGGGTTGCTGGGCGAAGCGATGAGTACGCCTCGCGTACGGCTGGTCCAGTGTTCAGTGACGGCTTGTGCATCAAGCTGAAAGCGTTGCGTCTGGTCGCATGGGATCAGTCGGGGGACGCCGCCCGCCGCCAGGATAAAGTTCTGGTTGGCCGGGTATGACGGATCGGGCATCAGCACCTCGTCGCCCGGGTTGATTAGCGACATGGCGGCCAGCATCAGGGCCCCGGATGCGCCGGAAGTGACAATGATGCGGCTGGCGTCGATGTCGGTGCCAAACGACTGGTTGTAATATCGGGCAATGGCCTCGCGAAGCAGGGGTACGCCGGCCGGTTCTGAATAGCCACTCAACCCTGCGCCGGCTGCCCGCTGCAGCGTTTCTGTAACCGCCGCAGGTGCGGTGAAGTCGGGTTCGCCAATACCAAGGCTGATGATGTCGTGGCCCTGCGCGCTAAGCGCACTGGCCTGTTTGAACATCTCGACCGCGTAAAATGGCATGATGTGTTCGGTGCGGGTGGCTAAACTGGACATAACGCAATTTTTTCCTGAAACTTGTCTGATTGTAATCGCCGGTGCACTAAGCCGGCACGCGCAGTGGATTGATACGGAGTCCTGCCATGCAGTCCTCATCACGTCGTGCTTTTTTGCGTGGCCGCCAACTACCTTCCACGCCCTGGGGGCGGTTCTGCCAACAGGTGCGCAGCAGCCTTGATGGTGAATTCATTGAGCTCAACAAACCGGATTCAGCCGGGCTTGCGCGCCTGACCGCACAGCATACCGCCGATGTTCACCGTTTGCGAATCCTGTGCCAGGACCACGACGTGGCCCTGGCGCTCGACGGTGTGGCCTTGCCCCGACGCACATATGACCAAGCCACTGTTCGGGTGGCGCCGGGCAGGTCACTGGGGCGACTGGAGCCGTTGCAAAATGATATGCAGCGTTGGTTTGTGCAGCCCGGCTGCACGCTTGGCCAGTTGGTCGATGTGGGGCTGAACGCGTTTGCCTCGTTGCCGGCCACCATGACGGTTGGCGCCTGGCTGGCCGATCGTACCCTCGCTGATTTTGCAGTGGGCCATACGGCGGGCAGCGGTATTGAGCTTGCGCAGGTGTTGCTGGCGGATGGCAGCACAGTAACCCTGGGCCCGTTTGGTGCCGGCAATACGCGACCACTTGAAAATGAGCGTGCCCGCCAGCTGATAAGCGCCTTGTTCCGGCTTGCCGGCGACCCGTCGGCGCGCTCGTGGCAAGGTGCCGACTGGTGGCCGGGCCGCTACCGCCTTGATGCGCTCATGCCTGCCGATGGCCAGCCCAATCTGGCGCATTTGCTGCTGGGCCATGGTGGGGATCTATGCTGGGTGCAGTGGGTCGTGCTCAATACCGCAACGCTTGACCCCGCCAGTGGCCTGACCAGCCAGTACAGTACTGAACTGGTCAGTCTGGAGGGCTGGCAGCCGGCGGCCGATGCGCTGGACCAGCAAATCAAAAAGCTGTTTGACCCTGACGCTCTGTTTTCCAGTATGGGGCAAGACCTATGACGAGTTCCCCGGACCTGTATCCCGAATGCTGTGCAACGGCTAGAATGGGATTTTCGCGCATTCCTATCCCCTGAACTCTATATCACTGCAACGCTCATGGACTCGACTTTTCGCAATGCCGCCCTTGATTATCACGAACAGGGCCAGCCCGGAAAAATATCCGTCAAGCCAACCAAACAGTTATCCAACCAGCATGATCTGGCACTCGCGTATTCGCCGGGTGTAGCGGCAGCCTGCGAAGAGATCGTGAACGACGAACAAAATGCGTTCCGGTTCACCGCACGCGGCAACCTGGTCGGCGTCATCACCAATGGTTCCGCAGTGCTGGGGCTGGGCAATATTGGCGCGCTGGCTTCCAAGCCGGTCATGGAAGGCAAGGGGGTCCTGTTCAAAACCTTTGCAGGTATCGATGTCTTCGATATTGAAATTGACGAAAGCGATCCAGAAAAGCTGGTCGATATCATTGCCGGTCTTGAGCCCACATTTGGCGGCATCAACCTTGAAGATATCAAAGCCCCCGACTGCTTTATTGTCGAAAGCCGGCTGCGCGAGCGCATGCGCATACCCGTTTTTCACGACGATCAGCACGGTACAGCCATCTGTGTGTCGGCGGCTTTTCTTAATGGTCTGCTGGTTTGCGGCAAAAAGCTTGATCAGGTCAAGGTGGTTGTATCCGGCGCGGGTGCTGCTGCGTTGGCCTGCCTCGATCTGCTGGTCGAACTTGGGTTGCCCACAGAAAATATCTGGGTTTCCGATATCGAAGGGGTTGTCTACAAGGGCCGTACTACCCTGATGGACGACCGCAAGGTGCGTTACGCCCGGGACACCAGTGCGCGTACGCTGGCCGAAATCATCCAGGATGCTGACGTATTTCTTGGCCTGTCTGCAGGAGGCGTGCTCAAGCCCGAAATGCTGACGCATATGGCGCCCAATCCGCTCATTCTGGCGTTGGCCAATCCGGTGCCTGAAATCCTGCCGGAGCAGGCTCATGCCGTGCGCGATGATGTCGTGATGGCCACTGGACGATCCGATTACCCCAACCAGGTCAATAACGTCCTGTGTTTTCCCTACATCTTTCGGGGCGCTCTCGATGTCGGTGCAACCACCATTACGCGTGGCATGGAAAAGGCTGCAGTGCTGGCCATCTGCAAACTGGCACAGGAAGAGCAAAACGATGCCGTAGCCGAGGCCTACGGGACTTACGACATCCAGTTTGGTTCCGAATACCTCATTCCCAAGCCATTCGACTCGCGCCTGATCGTGCGCATTGCGCCGGCCGTGGCCAAGGCAGCCATGGAAGATGGCGTGGCCACACGGCCCATCGAAGACATCGGGTTGTACATTGATCAGCTGCAGCGTTTTGTGTACCGCTCGGGCGCCTTCATGAAGCCCCTATTCTTCGATGTCAAAACGCTCGTCCGCGATGGCGGCAAGTCCCGCATTGTCTTTACCGAGGGCGAGGACGAGCGTGTGCTGCGAGCCGCCCAAATCGTTGTCGACGAGAAACTGGCTTTCCCCATCCTGGTAGGGCGCCCGGCCGTGCTGGCCAACCGCATCAAGCGGTTTGGGCTGCGTATCCGCCTCGGGGTGGACGTGGAGGTCACCGATCCCGAACACGACGAGCGTTTTAACCGGTATTGGTCAGCGTACTGGGAGCTCATGTGCCGTCGGGGGGTTACGCGTGAAATGGCCCGTGTGGAAATGCGCCGTCGCCTGACGCTTATTGGCGCCATGATGGTCCATTTGGGCGAAGCCGACGGCATGATCTGCGGCACAATCGGGGCTTATGGCAACCACCTGCGGTTTATTGATGAAGTCATTGGACGCCAGCCTGGTGCCAACATCTACGCAGCTATGAATATCCTGCTTATCGAGTCACGTACCCTCGTGGTGGCCGATACGCACGTTAACGACAACCCGTCTGCGGAAGAAGTTGCCGAGATCACGCTGGCGGCGGCCACAGAAATGCGGCTGCTTAACATGGAGCCCAAGGCAGCGTTGTTGTCACGCTCTAATTTCGGTACGGGCAGTTCCTCATCCGGAGCCAAAATGCAGGAGGCACTAGCCATCATTCGCGAGCGCGATCCAAGCCTGGAAATTGATGGTGAAATGCATGGTGACTGTGCGCTTGATGAAGAACTACGGCAACGAATACTCCCCAATACCACCCTGTCGGGCGAAGCCAACCTGCTGATCTGCCCCAGCGTCGATGCCGGCAATATTGCCTACAACCTACTCAAGACCGCAGCGGGGGGTAACGTGGCGGTGGGGCCGTTCCTGTTGGGCGCCAACGCCCCCGTGCACATCCTAACGTCCAGTTCAACCGTGCGTCGCATCGTGAATATGGCGGCGCTCACCGTCCTTGATGCAAACCGGCCACGCAATACCTGATCAATACCCCGCGTCTCGCCCGCCAACAGGCCTGATCCTGACTGGAGGCGGGGCGCGTGCCGCTTATCAGGTGGGTGCCATGTCGGCGCTGCTCGACATCCTGGATCCCGATAGGCGGCCCGACTTTGAGCTGCCATTCTCCATCATCAGCGGCACATCGGCAGGGGCCATCAATGCCGCATCGCTCGCCAGTCACGCCCATCAGGTGCACCGGGGCCTGTACCGGCTTACAAAGCTCTGGAGCGGTCTCGAAACAAACCGCGTGTACAGGGCCGATGCCCCAGGCTTGACGCTAACCGGCCTAAGGTGGCTGGCCATGCTCTCGCTGGGCTGGCTGATTCCTGCCTTGCGAGGTAGCCAGCCACGCTCATTGCTTGATAATTCCCCGCTACGAGCCCTGCTTAAACAAACGGTCAACTTTGATCAAATACATCGCAACATCACGCAGGGTCAGCTAAAAGCATTGGCCATCACGGCAGCCGCCTACAACACGGGCGAGCACCTCACGTTCTACCAGTCCCGCACACCTATCAAGCCCTGGACGCGGTCTTCCCGTATTGCGGTACCTGGAACGATTGGTGTGGACCACTTAATGGCATCCAGTGCTATTCCGTTCATATTCCCTGCTCAGCCATTGCTGGTGCGTGGACACACACACTGGTGCGGTGATGGGTCCATGAGACAGCTGGCGCCGCTTAGCCCCGCCATTCACCTTGGCGCAGAGCGTATTGTCGTCATCAGCACAGCTTTTAATGACGATACCCATCCTGATCAGGGCCGTGTGGACCCCGATTATCCTTCGCTGGCCCAGATTGGTGGGCATGCATTGTCAAATATTTTTATAGACGGTCTGTCAATGGATGTTGAGCGCATGAGCAGGATCAATGATCTTCTTGAAGCCTTGCCGTCCGGTGCGCGTCAGCATGATGGACTGCGTCAGGTGCATTCGCTGGTAATCAGCCCAAGCCGGTCTCTGGATGATCTGGCCATGCACTATTTGTACGAACTGCCTGCTGCTGCCCGTACTCTTTTCCGCGTTCTTGGTGTATCGTCCCGTTCAGGCTCCACTACAGGGGGTGCGCTCGTTTCTTATCTACTCTTTGAAGCGCAATACACCCGGGAGTTAATACGACTGGGCAGAACTGATACGCTCAGTCGGCTTGATGAGGTCATGGCATTTTTCAAGGAGTCGCCGGCATGAGTTCAGTTAAGGCGTTGCAAACACAAATACAACAGTCGGGTCTGGTCGACGTCCCTGCGGCATCGCGCGACGACGCACTTGAGGCCGCCAGATCAGGTGGGCTAGCTGATTTCATCGTAGATTGCGACCGTGCCAGAAGCCAGTCGGCGGTGTTGCGCGCTATCGTTAAAGCTGTCGATTTTCCCGATTTTTTCGGCAACAATCTGGACGCTTTATATGATTGTTTGACGGATACCGTGATGGAGCACGCCGATGGCGTGTACTTGTGGTTTTATCGTCTGCACACGGGCGATCCATACTTGGGCCAGTACACGCCCGCTATTCTTGCCGTTTGCGACGATGCCGTTGAGTTTGCCCGCAATAATGATCGTGTCTTTAGCTATACCATCGAGCACGCGGGCAAGCATCCCGATCCGGAAGAACAAAACCCCGACGAATCAACTGGCGACGATGCCTGAGCCCTGAGTGGAATGGGACTGCGTATCGTCCGGTGTATTCCAGCCCAACAGGGCTGTGCAGGCCGAAATAAGTGCCAGGCCGGCGGTTTCTGTCCGTAAAATGCGGGGGCCAAACTGCACGGGAGCTACACCGTAGCGCTGCGCCTGTTCAAGTTCCTGGTCAGACCAGCCGCCTTCGGGCCCAACCAAAAGATCAAGACAGGGCGGACCGGAAGGAGTGTGTGTTGCTAGGTGACGCTTAAATTCGGCTATGGCATCCCCCAGGGGAACGCCAAAATCAGGGTGGCATAAAAAGCTGACACCATGCGGGCCGGTTGCTATATCGGGCAGTGTGTCCCGCAAAGAGCTCAGAGGCTCAATAGCCATCAGCCGGTTCCGTCCACATTGCTCGCTGGCGGCCTGGGCAATGTTGCGCCAGTGCTGCATGCGCTTGTCGCGCCGTTCACCCCGCAGTTGCAATACACTGCGATCGCCCGCAATGGGGCGCACTGCGTGGGCGCCAAGCTCTACCGCTTTTTCAACAATCCAATCCATTTTGTTGCCGGTTGCCAGCGCCTGGACCAGGCGAATCCGGCCTGTCAGTTCCGCCTCGTGTGGCTCGTGGGTGCCCAGCGTTGCCTGAACTTGTGAGGTGGCCATATGCAGAGTGGCAGGGTATTGGCCGCCTTGCCCGTCAAACAAGATGACAGCATCGCCGTCACGCAGACGCAACACGCGCTTGGCGTGGTGTGCCGCCGCATCGGGGAGATCCAGGGTTATGCCGCTTTGTAGTGGGGCAGGAATGAAAAATCTGGGAGTAGGCATGGTGTCGCTACGTGGGCCGGCAAAGTGCCGTTAGTGTAGACAGTCCTGCCACAAACTGTCACGCAGTGCAGGTGCTCACAAGGAAATAGGCGGCCGCCGGCAGGTGGTAAAATCGGGGGCTGCCCTGTTCGGCACCCGACAGCAGCTCAGGGTACTGTGCAGTTTTTCACGAGTTTTCAAACGAGTCTTCAAATGAGTCTTACGTCTGCCCCGGAATCATTGATGGCTAACGCCATACGGGCACTATCCATGGATGCTGTTCAGCAAGCCAGTTCGGGGCACCCGGGTGCGCCCATGGGGATGGCTGAAATCGCAGTGGCGCTCTGGGGGCGCCACCTCAAGCATAATCCTGCCGACCCTTCCTGGCCCGACCGTGACCGTTTTGTCCTGTCCAATGGTCATGGCTCCATGCTTATCTATGCGCTGCTGCACCTGACTGGCTACGACCTGCCTATGGCCGAGCTGCGCAACTTCCGCCAGTTGCACTCGCAAACACCTGGGCACCCAGAAACGGGTTACACCCCGGGCGTCGAGACCACCACCGGTCCCCTGGGGCAAGGCTTGGCCAACGCGGTTGGGATGGCCCTGGCCGAGGCGTTGCTGGCACAAGAGTTCAATCGTGATGGTCACCGTATTGTTGACCACTTTACTTACGCGTTCATTGGCGACGGCTGCCTGATGGAGGGCATCTCCCACGAGGCGTGCTCCCTGGCTGGTGCACTGGGCCTGTCGCGTCTGGTCGTTTTTTACGACGATAATGGCATTTCCATCGATGGGCAGGTCGACCCCTGGTTTGTTGACAACACCCCCGCACGGTTCGAGGCGTACGGATGGCAGGTCATTCGCAATGTTGACGGCCATGATGTGCAGGCGGTTGATGCCGCCATTACCCAGGCCCACGAGCTGTCACGGACCGGCCGCGGCCCTGTCCTTATTTGCTGCCAGACCACCATTGGCAAAGGCGCGCCTAACGCGGCCGGCTCGGCCAAGGTGCATGGCGCGCCGCTGGGTGACGACGAGATCACGGCAACCCGCCAGGCCATTGACTGGCCTCACGAGCCCTTTGTGATCCCCGACGAGGTTCGCGCGTTGTGGGATGCCAGCAAACCGGGGCAGCAGGCGCAAGACGACTGGCAACAGCGCTTCGATGCTTACCGTCAAGCCTATCCACAATTGGCTGACGAGTTCCTGCGCCGCATGCGTGGGCAGTTGCCGGATGATTTTGCCCAGCGTGCCCAGGCGTTTGTTGCCAGCACCAACGCCAAGGAGCAGTCCGTTGCCAGCCGCAAGGCCTCTCAGTTCGCCATTCAGGAATTTGCCAACATACTGCCCGAATTGCTGGGGGGGTCAGCGGACCTTACTGGTTCAAACTACACAAACTGGCCAGACGTGAAGCCGGTGCGTCATGGTGAACAGCATCTGCAGGCCGGCCGCCATATCAACTATGGTGTGCGCGAATTTGGCATGGCAGGAATCATGAACGGTTTGGCGCTGCATGGGGGCTATGTACCCTTTGGCGGCACGTTTCTGACCTTTTCCGACTATTCCCGCAATGCGCTGCGCATGGCCGCCCTCATGAAGCAGCGGGTGGTGCATGTGTTCACGCACGATTCAATTGGTCTGGGCGAAGACGGCCCCACGCACCAATCCATTGAGCACGCAGCCAGTCTGCGCCTGATCCCCAACCTGCACGTATGGCGCCCATGCGATACAACCGAAACGGCTGTTGCCTGGGAGCAAGCGCTGACCCGGCCAACCAGCCTGGGCATGGACGTACGTGATGGCGGTCCAACGGCACTGCTGCTGTCACGCCAAAGCTTGCCCTTTGTCAATCGTGATGAAAAAACCATCGCTGATATTGCCCGCGGCGGGTATGTATTGCGCGACGCCAGCCAGCCACGGGCCATTATTATCGCAACCGGTTCAGAAGTCGCCCTGGCACTCGAGGCCCAGCAGGCCCTGGCAGATAAAGATATTGCCGTACGTGTGGTGTCCATGCCTTGCGTCGAGCTGTTCGAGTCTCAGGATGCGGCATGGCGCGATACGGTCCTGCCAGGCGATCTGCCTCGGGTTGCTGTCGAGGCCGGTGCAACGGCAGGATGGTATCGCTATACAGGGCGCGATGGCCGGGTAATCGGTATTGATACTTACGGAGAGTCGGCACCTGCTGACGTGTTGTTTGAGTATTTTGATCTGACCGCGTCGCATGTTGCCGACACGGTTAAACAGTTGCTTGGAGAATGACATGACGATTCGTGTGGCCATTAACGGCTATGGACGTATCGGGCGTAACGTGCTGCGCGCACATTATGAACTTGGTAAAAAACACGATATAGAAATCGTGGCTATCAATGCCACGGGCGCGCCCGAAGCCAATGCGCACCTGACCAAATACGATACGGTGCATGGACGGTTTCCCGGTACTGTTGAGCTCGAAGACGGCTATCTGGTTGTCAACGGGGACCGCATACCGGTGTTTTCCACACGCGACCCATCCGAGCTGCCGTGGGACGATCTGGGTGTGGACGTGGTGCTCGAATGTACAGGGGCATTCACCAGCAAAGAAAAAGCCAGTGTCCACCTGCGCAGCGGAGCCAAAAAAGTCATTATTTCGGCACCCGGTGGCAAGGACGTTGACGCCACCATTGTGTACGGCGTCAATCATGATGTCCTCAAGGCTACAGACACGGTCATTTCCAATGCTTCGTGTACCACCAACTGTCTGGCGCCGCTGGTCAAGCCACTGCACGACACCATCGGTCTGGTCAACGGGCTCATGACCACGATTCATGCCTACACCAATGATCAGGTGCTCACAGACGTCCACCATAAAGATTTGCGTCGTGCCCGTTCGGCAACGCAAAGCATGATCCCGACCAAAACCGGGGCTGCTTCCGCCGTTGGGCTAGTGCTGCCCGACCTGGACGGCAAGCTGGATGGCTATGCCATCCGTGTGCCGACAATCAATGTCTCGCTGGTTGACCTGTCTTTCGTGCCTGGCCGCGATACCTCCGTCGACGAGGTCAATGGCCTGTTGCGCGATGCCGCTCAGGGGCCACTCAAAGGCATCCTCGGGTACAACGACGAACCGTTGGTCTCGATCGATTTCAACCATACGGCTGAATCCAGCATTGTCGATGCCAGCCTGACTCGTGTATCGGGTTCGCTGGTCAAGGTCTCGGCGTGGTACGACAACGAGTGGGGGTTCTCGCACAGGATGCTGGATGCAACTGTCGCCCTGATGAACGCAAAATAGGGACCAGACCCAGACATGATTTCAGTCAAGACCTTGGCAGCACTTGCCACTGCCGACCTGCTGGCCGGCAAACGGGTTTTTATTCGTTCTGACCTGAATGTGCCGCTTGATGAGGGGCAGATCACCGACGACACGCGCATACGCTCTTCCTTGCCGGCCATACACATGGCATTGGACGGCGGAGCAGCAGTAATGGTGACTTCCCATCTGGGGCGCCCGACGGAAGGTGAATTTACCGAGGCCGACAGTCTTGCACCAGTGGCCCAGCGGTTATCCGAACTGCTTGGGCAGCCGGTCAGGCTGCTAAAAGACTGGATTGATGGAGTTCAGGTCCAGCCAGGCGAGCTCGTGCTGCTTGAAAACTGCCGGTTCAACGTAGGCGAAAAAGCGAATGACCCGGTTCTGTCCAAACGCATGGCCAGGCTGTGTGATGTCTTTGTCAATGATGCGTTTGGCACAGCGCACCGCACGCAGGCCAGTACGCATGGCATAGCCCGCTATGCGCCAGTTGCCTGTGCCGGACCCCTGTTGCAGTCCGAATTGCAAACTCTGGCAGGCTGGTGCGAACAGCCACGTCGTCCCATGGTAGCCATCGTGGGTGGCGCCAAAGTGTCCACCAAGCTTACCGTGCTTAAGGCATTGGCCGGGCAGGTCGACCAACTCATCGTGGGCGGGGGTATCGCCAATACCTTCATGTTGGCAAGTGGCCTGCCTATTGGCCAGTCTCTGGCCGAGCCCAGTCAGATTGAACAGGCGCGCCAGGTCATTCAGATCATGCAGGACAGGGGGGCGGCGGTGCCCATCCCTGTTGACGTGGTTTGTGCCCCAAGGCTCAGTCCTGATGCGCCGGCCACCATTCGTGATGCCCGCGACGTCCAGGACGATGAAATGATCCTCGACGTTGGCCCGCGCACGGCAAGTAACCTGGCACGTATCCTGACGCAGGCGGGTACCATTGTCTGGAACGGGCCTATTGGCGTGTTCGAAATTGATGCGTTTGCCCAGGGCACCAAAACAGTGGCTCATGCCATTGCCGATTCTGACGGATTTTCCCTGGCTGGCGGCGGCGATACGGTTGCTGCAATAGGCAAATTTGGCATAGTCGATAAGGTCAACTACATATCAACAGGTGGGGGCGCGTTTCTGGAGTTTCTGGAAGGCAAAATCTTGCCTGCTGTCGAAGTTCTGCAGCAGCGCGCCAACGAATAATCCTTTTTGTATCAAAGTGAGGTTTCATGTCTGAGCAGAAGCGTCTGGTACGCAACCATCCCGATGAGCTCATTGTCGGGCTTGTCTCGGTGTCCGATCGTGCTGCAAGCGGTACCTATCAGGACGAGGGTATTCCCGAGCTGCAGGCATGGCTTGAGTCGGCAGTCACCGGACCCATTCAGGCCGTATCACGCCTGATTCCGGATGACCGTCAAACCATTTCAAATACGCTTATTGAACTGACTGATCAGCTGGGCTGCGACCTGATTCTGACCACAGGCGGTACGGGCCCGGCGCGACGCGATGTGACTCCCGAAGCAACACTAGATGTCGCAACACGTGAAATGCCAGGGTTTGGCGAACAAATGCGGCAAATCAGTCTGCAATTTGTGCCCACCGCCATCCTGTCGCGTCAGGTTGCCGTCATTCGCGAAACGGCCGACCATGCTTCGCTGATTATCAACCTGCCAGGGCAGCCCAAGGCGATCCGCGAAACGCTTGAAGGCTTGCGGGCGTCGGATGGCAGCGTCATGGCGTCAGGTATTTTTGCCGCCGTTCCGTACTGTATCGATCTAATCGGCGGGCCTTACATCGACACCAACCCTGATGTAATCAAGGCTTTTCGGCCCCGGTCAGCACGTCGCACATCCTGAAACGGACAGGTACACCGCTTCGGCTTTAAAATCATCACTATATCCATCCACCAACCCATTTTTCAGGAGGTCAATCCATGGCCCTCGTTTCCATGCGACAGCTGCTGGATCATGCCGCCGAACACGGCTACGGCATTCCGGCATTCAACGTGAACAATCTGGAGCAGGTGCAGGCGATCATGCAGGCCGCCGACAAAACCAGCAGTCCGGTTATCATGCAAGCTTCCGCGGGTGCGCGCCGATATGCCGGCGAAACATTCCTGAAACGCCTTATTCAGGCGGCAGTAGAATCCTACCCGCACATTCCTGTGGTCATGCATCAGGATCACGGTCAATCCCCTGATGTTTGTCGTACAGCCATCGATCTGGGTTTTACCAGCGTCATGATGGACGGCTCGCTTGAGGCCGATGGCAAGACTATTGCCGAATACGAGTACAACGTCGATGTCACCCGCCAGGTCGTTGACATGGCCCACAAGGTTGGCGTGACGGTTGAAGGTGAGCTGGGCTGCCTGGGTTCGCTTGAAACCATGATGGGCGACAAAGAAGACGGTCACGGTGCAGAAGGCACCATGACACGCGAACAGCTGCTGACCGATCCCCAGCAAGCTGTTGACTTCGTGCGGCGCACACAGCTTGATGCCTTGGCGATCGCTATCGGCACCAGCCACGGCGCGTACAAGTTCACCCGCAAGCCCACGGGCGACATTCTGTCGATCGAGCGCGTCAAAGAAATTCACCAGCACCTGCCCAGCACACACCTGGTCATGCACGGTAGTTCAAGTGTTCCACAAGAACTGCTTGATGAAATCCGGCAGTTTGGGGGGGCATTCAAGGAAACGTACGGTGTTCCCGTCGAGGAAATCCAGGAAGCCATCCGTCACGGTGTGCGCAAAGTCAATATCGATACCGATATCCGCCTGGCCATGACAGCTGCCGTACGTCGCTTCATGCACGAAAACCCTGACAAGTTTGATCCACGCGAATTCCTCAAGCCGGCTCGTGAGGCCGCCATGAAGATTTGCATTGAACGCTACGAGCAGTTTGGCGCAGCCGGCAATGCGGAACGCATCCGCCCTGTGTCCTTGCAAACCATGGCCCAGCGCTACGATTCCGGCGAACTGTCCCAGGTTATTCAGTAACGGTTTGGCGGCGCTGCGAAGGAATACCATGACCACCCATGCGTCAGTGCGGCCGGCTGCGCCGCTTTACGAAACGTCGATCAGGTCGCTGCCATTGGTCGCACGCGGTAAGGTGCGTGATATGTATGCGGTTGGCAGCGACCGGCTGCTTATCATCACTACCGACCGCCTGTCGGCGTTCGACGTGGTGCTGGACGATCCTGTCCCGGGAAAAGGGCAGGTACTGACTAGCCTGACGGAGTTCTGGCTTGATCACTTTGATGGCCAGATGCCTGACCACCGCACTGGTGCAGACCCACTCGATGTCGTGGCTCCCTTGGAGCGCGATCAGGTCGCAGGGCGCTCCATGGTCGTCAAGCGGTTGCAGCCAGTGCCTATCGAGGCCGTGGCGCGAGGCTACCTTAGCGGCTCGGGATGGCAGGATTATCTGGATACCGGTGCGGTCTGTGGGGTAGGCCTGCCTGCGGGGCTGCAACAGTCACAAAAGCTGGCAGAGCCTATTTTCACGCCTGCGGCAAAAGCCCAGGTGGGCGAGCACGACGAAAACATCTCGTACAGCAGCATGGAGCAGGAAATTGGTGCCACCCTGGCAGACCAGATACGCACCCTGACGCTCAGCCTGTATACACAGGCAGCCAGCTATGCGTTGCAGCGAGGCATCATTATTGCTGACACCAAGTTCGAGTTCGG
>DAHVSI010000236.1 GCA_027324645.1 Castellaniella sp.
TACCTGATCCGCTGGGTGTCGATATACCATCGCCCATTCGTGAAGCCCGAAACAGCTCAGGCGTGGCGCACGGGCAGCTGTGGCCTCGAGCAGCGCGAGCACGTGCCGCGCCATCCGTGCGCGTTTGGACGTGAACGCGGCCGGGTCGACCCGTACACCGGCGTCGTGCGGGGACGCGGGATCCACGGCGACGTAGCCGGTGCGGTCCAGGAACCGGCGGGCGCCGGGCCCGGTCAGCACGACACCCGTGCCGGGCTGCCAGCGTTCGAGCTGGGCGGGCGGCAGCGAGTAAACACCGAACCCTGGATCTGGTTAATTTGTATAGCCAGCCAGCGCAGCTGGGCGCCGATCGTTGGGCAGGCATGCTGGGGCTGCCGCAGCATGCCCCCGATGCCCATACCCCTTTGCTACTGGCCAGCTTTGGAACCGCCACCACTATTGATATTATCTGTCCCGCAGGCACCGCCGCTGCACAAGGCCTTGGCATCGCCGCTGGCGAACCCGTGCATCACTGGCTGTTTGAAGGCGGTCTGATCTTGCCCGGACCGGCATTAATGCGCACCAGTCTGAATCGTCATACCGCCCGCCTGCCTGCTGCCCAGGGTCTGGCTGCTGATTTTCCGGACAATACTGATCAAGCCATTGTTAGCGGCATTGCTGCTGCCCAATCAGGTGCCCTGCTAAGACAATGGCAAACAGGACTGGCCCGATACGGCAGGGCACCTCGTGTGTTCTGCACGGGGGGCGGCTGGCCCCTGGTCGCCGACGAGTTGCAACGCGCCCTGGCGCGGGCGCAACACCAATGTGGCGCTGATTTGGTGCCTGCCTTGCCTTTACGTTCGCCCATCCTGGATGGACTGGCGCGCCTTGCACATCACGGTGTTAAACCGTGATAGCGCTGGCCCAGTTTGACAGTCGCCTCAAAAAACCCTTCCTTACTGCCGCAGTCGTAGCGCACGCCATCGTACTGGTAACCAAATACACGCCGCTTTTGCAGCAGCTTGGCGATACCATCGGTAAGCTGGATTTCGCCCCCAACACCCGGAGGCGTCTGGCGGAGGCAATCAAAAATTTCCGGCTCCAGCACATAACGGCCCACGACGGCTAGACGTGAAGGGGCGTCAGCCGGTTCGGGTTTTTCCACGATGCCACTTACCCGGGTGGCACGCGTATCTTCCTGCTCACCAGAAATAATGCCATAACGGTTGGTGTCAGCCTGTGCCACCTGCTGAATGGCCAAAATGCTGCCATCATGCTGATGGGCAGCTTCAACCAGCTGCCTTGTCACTGACGTGGATGCGTCGAGCAGATCGTCGGCCAGCAGCACGGCAAAAGGTTCATCGCCCACAATAGGCGCTGCACACAATACGGCATGTCCCAAACCCAGCGGCGCAGATTGACGTGTGTAAATACAGTTCACGTTGGATGGCAGGAGCCCCTGCACGATCTCAAGCAACGCTGTTTTGCCCTTGGCCTCAAGCTCGGCCTCAAGCTCTGGAACCCGATCGAAATGATCCTCAATGGCGCGCTTGTTGCGGCCAGTAATAAAAATCAATTCAGTAATGCCGGCGGCAATGGCCTCCTCAACGGCATACTGGATAAGAGGCTTGTGCACAATGGGCAGCATTTCTTTGGGCATGGCTTTGGTTGCCGGCAAAAAGCGCGTGCCAAGCCCTGCCACGGGAAAAACAGCTTTGCGTATGGGTTTCATAGACTGACTTTTATAAACGTATGAAAAGAATGCGTGAGGCCGGTACCGTTGGCAACCGGACTCGCCTTTCAGGACTGCGGCGTGCCAGGAATGACGGCATGATGATTACGCTGATTAAGAAACTGGGGGTCGCGACCGGACTCAGCAGGCGGTGGTCCAAAAAATCCCTGGCCATAGGCCAGCAGCACAATATTTGCTGTCAGTACCAACAAAAAAACGAATCGCATGGTTAACCGTCCTGTGTTCGTGGCTACTGTTTTGGTTGCCACCGTCCATGACTATGTGGCGTCATCATAATTGATCCAGCGCGGCAACAACACGGTCAACGGCGCCCGCATGTTTTCTGACCCAGTGCACGCCCGCATCGCCCATTCGTGCCAGGCTAGGGCCATCGTCCAACAGGGCCAACGCCTGCGTGATGGCCTGCGCAGCACTGGCCGCGCGTATGGCTGCGCCCTCATCAATGGCATCCTGCACTGCCTGCTGAAAATTACGTGTATGCGGCCCAACGATTACGGGCACGCCGATCGCGCAGGCCTCGATAAAATTTTGACCGCCCAGCTTGGCAAAGCTTCCCCCGACAATCGCCACATGGCTGGCCGCATAATACCGCGACATTTCACCCAGCGTATCGCCCAGCACCACCAGCTCACCCTGACAGGCTCTGGCTGCCACAGCCGCGCCTTCTCCGGTCCTGACCAGTCGTGAACGACGTGCAAACGGCAAGCCAGCCTGCTCAAGAAGCTGCGCCGCCTCTTCAAACCGCTGCGGGTGACGCGGGATCAGTAAAAACAAGACCTCTTCGGCCAGATCGCGACCCTGATTCGCAGCGCGATGGAAGACATGCCTGATTGCCCGAACAAAGGCCTCATCCTCTCCTTCGCGCGTGCTGGCAATGGCAACCACTTTACGACCCAGATGTGTCGCGAATTCCTGCCCCTCCCGGATCTGCTGCGCGGGCAACGAGACTTCGAATTTGAAATTGCCGGACACGCGCGGAGCAAACGCGCCTGCCTGCTCAAGGCGCTGTGCATCCTGCAGGGTTTGCGCATACACAGCATGAAAAGAGCCCAGTGCCTGCCGCATGACCCGGCCCAGGCGCAGGCTTTGACGCAGCGCCTGATCAGAAAATCGGGCGCTGACCAGCATCATGGGTACTTGGTAACGACGCGCAGCCGCCAGCAGGTTGGGCCACACTTCGCGCTCCATCAGGACGCCTGCCCGTGGCTGATAACTTTTGATGAAGCGCCGGGTGGCTCCTAGAAAGTCATAAGGCAGCCATTGCTGTGCGAGTTGCCCCGCAGCAATCGCCTCCTGAAATAGCCGCTGCCCTTCGTCGCGTCCTGTGGCAGTCATGTGGGTGAGCAGTACGGTATCGCCACGCTCCAGCAGCGTTTGTACAAAGGGCTGTACCGCACGCGTTTCACCCAAACTGACCGCATGTACCCATACTGGCTTGTGCAGCTTGCTACGCCGCGCATACCGGCCAAACCGCTCGCCGGACAGAATTTGCCACTGACCGCCGGCACGCTTGGCCCGCAGGGCCATCCAGGCAATCAGGCCGGGAGACAAAAGACAAATCGCCACGGTGTAGAAAAAGCGATTCATGATGCCACTATTCCCGTGGTCCAGCCATTTGGCCGTTTTGCAGCACCGTGGCAGCCGGCTGGGACAGTGCTTGGTCGATCGCTGCCAAAACAGTACGTGCGGAAGGCGGATTGCCGCGCTCGCCCAGGCTGGCAGTGTATGCCCGCCCCTCCAGAGGTGTACGCACCGGCGTTGAGGCAATGTAAATGCCAATAGTAGGCCGGCCTAATCCGGCAGACAGATGGGTAAGCCCGCTATCCAGGCCCACCATCAGGGTGGCGCTGGACAAAACCTGTGCCACCTGCGTCAGCGTCATGCGCGGGAGCACCTGTGCATCTGGCAGCCCCTGGATCAACGCACCGGCGCGCTCGGCCTCGGCATCATTACCTGCCAGCAACCGCAGTCCCAAGCCCCGCTTGGCCAGATCGCTAAACACCAGATGCCAGTCGGATTCGGGCCACAACTTTTCCGGACGGCTGGCCGAAGGCATGATGACCGCGTAGGGCTCGCGGTCGACGTCTTGTGTGAAGTGGTCCAGGCCATAGTCGGCCGGACCTTCATAAGTGTATCCCAGGGCCAGAGATGCCAGCGTGCGTTGCCGGGTTACGGCCGGCTGCCAGAACTTGACAGTGTGCTTGACGTCGTAAAACAGCGAAGCTAGAGGCTCGCGCACCGAAGCCCGGTCCAAGCCATGGCGTTCTCCGTGTGCCTGGCGCACCAGCCAAACCGATTTCATGAGGCCCTGCATATCCAGGATCATGTCGTAGCGGCGCGTAGCAAGCGTGCGACGCAATTCGCGCCGTTCAGCACGTGTTGCTGCAGCCCACCAGTTTTTTCTCCAGCGCCTGTGTGCCACCGGAATCACGTCGCGCACCGCCGCGTGCCAGCCGGGGATATCGGTGAAATTTTCTTCCACTATCCAGTCTATCTGGGCATCGGGCACATGCCGGGCAATGTCAGACATTGCAGGAAGCATGTGCACCAGATCACCCAGTGATGACGTACGCACAATGAGGATTCGCTTACCCATGGCGGAATTATACGGGCTTCAGGCAGGCTGCCCGCGCTGACGCCACTCGACCCAGGCAATCGTGGCACCGCTGGTACAGATAACGGCAATACCCACCCAAGTCACCGCATCGGGGAACAGGCCCCATATCAGCCAGCCCAGTCCCGCAGCACTCACAATCTGCAAATAAACAAACGGGGCCAAGACCGACGCCGGGGCAAGCCGGTATGCCTGAATCTGCAACAGGTGGCCCAAACAGCCCCAGAACCCGGTCCCAATCAGGACCATCCATTCAAACACGGTTAATCTGGCCAGCACGGGCAAGGCGTCGGGCAACACAAAGGGCAACACGAATGACAAACAAATAGTGCCAATGGCGCCGCTCCAGATGAGCGTGGTCATGGGGTCGTCAAGCGCGACACGCCGTGTCATGATGAACTGCGCGGAAAACAGGCTGGCAGTAAGCAGACCAAACAGTGTGCCCACCGGATGCAGGCCCGCACCTGGCCGGATGACAATCAGGACGCCAACAAAGCCTACCAAAGCAGCCACCCAGCGCGACACACGCGGCCGCTCGCCCAACACCCATGGCGCAAGCGCAAGGACCAGCAAGGGTGATAAAAAGTTGATTGAAGTGG
>DAHVSI010000249.1 GCA_027324645.1 Castellaniella sp.
TTAACGAAGGGCAAACCGTACTGGATTGCGGTTGCGGCTCAGGCATTCTGGCTATCGCGGCCAAGTTGCTGGGGGCAGGGCTCACCCAGGCCGTCGATATTGACATTCAGGCGGTCGAGGCCACCAAAGCCAACGCACTGAACAACCATGTCGATGTGCAGGCCATGCTGCCGGGCGATCTGCCGCAAGGGCAATCCGACGTGGTCGTGGCCAATATATTGTCATCGCCGCTCAAGGTCATGGCAGCCATGTTGTGTGGTCGCGTGGCGCCGGGTGGGCAACTGGTTCTATCAGGTATCCTCGACTGGCAGGCACAAGAACTGATCGATACGTACGCGCCATGGATTACACTTGAAGTCTGGAAAACGCGCGATGTCTGGGTCTGCCTGCACGGCCGTAAAACTGCCTGATTGGCGCAGGCAATAAATTATGGAACTGACCACCAAGTGTCCACAGTGCAACACAATATTTCAAGCTAGCCTGCAGCAGCTGCAGCTACGCAAGGGGTACGTGCGCTGCGTCCACTGCTCGCATATTTTTGATGGCTACGAAGCGGTGGTTGCCGGCGGGCAAGCTCCGGACCCCGACGCAGAACAGCCCGTGCCCGCGCAGCCACAGCCTGCGCAGTCCGACCCTGAGCCAGTCCTGACAACGCCATCGTTGCCGGTCGAAGAGCCCGATCAGCCCACCGAACCGGTTATTGCTCCGGCGGCATCAACCGCGCCGCGTACTCGCACGCCGGCGCGGCGGGAATTCACGGTGTCCGATTTCACCACTAAGACAGCCGATGACGCCGGTTCTGCACAACCCGACGCACCGCTGCACACGTTTAGCGAACGCAGCATTTCCATACGCCGTGATGCGCGTGCCGAACCCAGCATAGGCACGCTCACCTCAGCACACAGCAGGCACGAGCCCAAGCGCGAACCCAATATTGGCAACACCGCCGTGGATGATTTCGGTTCGGCCCTTGGTGTCGAACCCGGTATTGGCGATGGGCAGGCACAACCTGCGGCGCCAACCGCAGCACCCGAGCCCCAGGACGAGGGTGCGGACGATGTATACGTGGACCGCCTGGGCGCCTGGTTGCGGTTGATGTGGCAAGGCTTGATCGCAGTTGGTGTGCTTGTGTTGCTGGTCCAGGTAATGGTGGTTTTCCGGATGCAGATTGCCGAGGCACTGCCTGCATCCCGCCCCGTGCTGGAACGTTTGTGCAACGGGTTTAACTGCACCGTGGCCTGGTCACGCCGTTCGGACGACATCAGTATTACTCACTCGGCGCTCAAGGCAAACAAATCCTCAGACGACGCTGACGACGACTCGGCCAATGAAGAAATTGCAGACAATGCAGAGGACGACGCGACTGACACTGCTGATCAAGATACCCAGACAACGGATGTTGACAAGCAGGAGTTTGTGCTGGAAGTGACCCTGCGCAACAGCTACGGTAAGCCACAAGAGTGGCCCAGCCTGTCTCTGGAGCTGACGGACGCGGCTGGCGCACGTATTGCCCGTCGCCATCTGGCCGCCGAGGACTATTTGCCCGACAATATGCTGGACCAGCCGTTTCCTGCCAACAGCGAGCGGCGCATCGCGTTGCCATTGACCCTGCAAGGGCTTAACGTCAACGGCTACCAGCTCACTACCTTCTTTCCATAACACCTTACCCTCCCGCGAGGAGCGCATTCTAAACACAGGAAAATAATGTCTGACAACATTCTGGTTTGCGGCTCAATTGCCTTCGACACCATCGCAGTCTTTGAAGACCATTTCAACAAACATATTCTGGCCGACAACATGCAGTCGCTTAGCGTATCGTTTTTTGTGCCCAGTCTGCGCAAAGAGTACGGCGGCTGTGCCGGCAACATTGCCTACAACCTGCGCAAGCTGGGCGGCCAGCCCATTCCGGTGGGCACCGTAGGTAACGATGCGGAAGACTATCTGGCCTACCTGAAGGGCATGGGCATCAATACCAGCCTGATCCGTGTGCTGCCCGATGCGTATACGTCCCAGTGCTTCATCACGACCGACCTAAGCAACAACCAGATTGCCTCGTTTCACCCCGGTGCCATGGAGCGCTCGGCTGAAAACGACCTGACGGGGCAGGAGGCTGCCTGGGCCATTGTGGCGCCCGATTCCAAGGAAGGCATGTTTGCGCATGCCCAGCGTTTGCATGATCAGGGCATCCCCTTTGTGTTTGACCTGGGCCAGGCCATGCCCCTGTTTGATGGCGACGACTTGGAAAAAATGCTGGGTATGGCCAGCATCCTGTCGGCCAACGACTATGAGGCCAGCGTGGTTGAGCAGCGCCTGGGCAAGACCATGCCCGAAATCGCAGAACGCTTGCAGGCAGTAGTGATCACACGCGGGGCGCTGGGTGCCAATCTGTATACCGGCGGTAAGAACCTGGCCGTGCCGGCGGTGGCACCCGGACGGGTGGTGGATCCAACCGGCTGCGGGGATGCCCACCGGGCGGGCCTGCTGTACGGCCTGGCCAATGGCTGGGAGTTGTACGATGCTTGCTGCCTGGCCAACATTATGGGCAGCATCAAGATCGCGTCACGCGGCCCGCAAAACCACGAGCCGGACATCGAGCAAATCAATAACCTGCTGCGGTTTCAGTACGAACTCAAAAGCCGCCTTTAAACGCCTTATACGCCAAACAGCGAGAACGTCATGTTTTGCAGCAGCATCATGGCTACCTGGGCGGCGATAAGCAACACCAATGGCGACAGGTCCAGGCCGCCCATATTGGGTAAAAACCGCCGGATCGGGTCAAGCAGCGGGGCAGTTAAGGTGCGCAGCAATGGCATGATGGGCGCCATGGGATTGATCCACGATAGGATGGCCTGAATAAGCGTGACCCACAGCACCACGTTAAACGCCCACCGGGCCATGGTCAGTACCGACGCCACCAGCGCCGGTACCAGGCTTTGTGGGGCGGGCAGGCTGCGCGTCATGAGCACCCACGACAAAAGCAGGTATACCAGGGCCGTGATCCAGCAGGCCAGCAGGCTGGGCCAGTCGGCCCGGTTGCCAGGTGACACCACGCGCCGAATGGGTTGTACCAGCCAGTCACTAACCTG
>DAHVSI010000020.1 GCA_027324645.1 Castellaniella sp.
GTTGGTATCGACAGAAAAAGCCCTGTACACCGAATGCTGCTGGAACCGGTTTTGACACGATCCGGTTGTTGCTTATCTGTCCAAACGCGTCAAACAAACCATTGATATAACGATCTGCCTGATCCGCTCCCCATTGGTCCCTCGTATATCGATAAATTTCATCAAGTCGGAAAGATGCGGCCTCTTGTATACGCACGGCCACCATGTTGTCAGGCCTTGTTGCGTGCAATGATATCGGCAGCCGTGAGCGGTTGGTATGACGTCTCAGGTGCTGCAAAAGCGTGCACCAATTCCGCTTTCAGTCGGCTAAATCGCTCGGCTTCTGCATGCTCCATGTCCCGACGAATCAAATCACGAATATATTCACTAACACTGTCATAAGCGCCCTGATCGCCCACATTAGCCGCCACAAAATCACTTAACGACCCATTCAAACGAACCGTCTTTGTGGTTGTCCGTGACATCGCAAATCTCCTTACTTGATTGATGTATTCAATATAACCAACAAAAAATACGTTGTCAACGGCAATTGAATTTTGACCCCCTTACTGCCAGAATCGGCAGTTGAATAATGACCCCCTAATTCTGCTCGGGTTTTCCGGTCCGCAGCACCCCGGCATTACGCTTTTCACGCAATCTGTAGCTCTCACCACGAATCTGAACGATATGGGCGTGGTGCAGCAGTCGGTCTAACATGGCGGAGACCAACGCCTCATTGCCGCCAAACACATCACCCCATTGGCCAAACGGTAAATTGGACGTGATAATGATGGATCCGACTTCGTAGCGCTTGGCCACTACTTGGAAGAACAAATTGGCCTGCTCACCCGTCATGGGCAAATAACCAATCTCGTCCACAATAAGCAAACTGGGTCCAAGGATCGAACGGCGCAGAAATGACTTGTAGCGGCCTTGACGTTGGGCTGTTTCGAGCTGAAGTAGCAGGTCTGCCGCACTGATGAACTTGACCTTCAGGGCGGCCTGAGCGGCCAGATAGCCCAGTGCAATTGCGAGATGCGTTTTGCCCACTCCACTGGGACCTAGCAGCATGATGTTCTCGCGGCGCTCGATAAACGCCAGTGAAGCCAGTTGCATGACTGCTTCTTTCGGTACGCCGGTGGCAGACATAAAGTCAAAGCCGTCCAAGGTCTTAATGGCTGGGAATCCAGCCATGCGTGTCATGGTTTGTTGACTGCGCACGTGGCGAGCCTTGCTCTCGGTGCGCAGCACCGCTTCCAGGAAGTCCCCGTAAGGTTGTTCGGCCTGGGCGGCCGACTGCGCCAGCGTCGGCCAGTCGGTGGCAACGGCACTGAGTTTTAACTGTTCACATAAGCTGTGAATGCGTTCAGCCAGGATGCTCATAGTGCTTGCTCCAGATAGGCGTCATAAATCGACAGGTCGTGATGTAAGGGCTGGCGATCCAGTCGAATCGGGCCGTGATACTGATTCGAGATCGGCACACTGGGTTTGGGCTGTCCCCAGGGCAGTTGTAGCGGTTGGAGTGTGCGTTGTTCCGTTTCCCAACGGTCGATGGGACGCGCTTTTAGCTCACGATGATCTCGGCAATTTGCGGTCGTTCGTAGCCATCGCAGCACGGCGTCATTGGCACCGGGCACATCCAGCTCCAGCCCTTCGGGTCTTAATAGGGATACATGGGGGATGTAAAAGCTATGGCGCAGATAATGAATGAAGCGCTCCACCTTTCCCTTGGTCTGGGCACGATATGGCGCACACAATCGGGGGACGAACCCATGGTGTTTCGCAAAGTCCCACAATCCCGGATGGAAGCGGTGGTGACGTGTGCCATAGGCATCGCGAGCCAGAACCACCGTCTTCATGTTGTCGTACAGCACTTGGCGCGGTACGCCACCAAAGTAATCAAAGGCCGCCTCATGGCAATCCGTCATAGTCTGGAACTGCTCATCGTGTACGAAGCGCACAAAGCTCATGCGGCTATAGCCCAGTACCGCAACAAACGCAGACAGTCGTTTCCTGCCGCGACGAAACACGGCCCAGTCCACCTGCATTTGTTGACCCGGCTCAGTCTCGAACCGCACGGGCGGCTCTTCGCGAGCCGCCGGTTTGAGCTGGCTGACGTATTTGTGAACCAGCCGTTCGCTACCGGTATAGCCTAAGGCTTGAATCTCGCGATACAGCACCGCTGCCGGAATCCAGTCCGGGGCGGCATGCTCTAAACGCTGCCCGATATACGCTTCAAAAGGTGTGAGCTTGCCGGGCTTCGCCGGGCGCGCTGCGTAGCTGGGCACCATGTCGGGTTCCCGCAGGTATTTACGGACCGTGTTACGCGAAAGCCCCGTGCGTCGGGTGATTTCCTTGATCCCCAGTCCTTGTCGGGCCAATATTCTTATTTCCATCGTTGCTTCCTGTGACAACATACTGCGGCTCCTGTTGACGTGAAGCCGCAAAGGTTAATACACAGGGGTCAATATTCAGTTTCCGATGGGGGTCATTTTTACAGTGCCGACGACAACGTCATCAAGTCAGTGTCTCCAGGTAAGGCCGCATCACATTTATCATGCGACATATTTTTGCGTAATGCCAAAGATCATCCATCGTTACACGTTTCGTATTCCATGCATCACGCAATGCTTCCAGCGCCACATCCAGACC
>DAHVSI010000031.1 GCA_027324645.1 Castellaniella sp.
TAATGCCGGTTTGAGGGCGCTTTATGGATGCAGGCCAAAGTAAGCACAAAACCACTAAGCAGGAAGAACAGCATCACAGCTGCGCCGCCCCGATAAATGAAGGTGAACGGCGAGTTAAATATACCCAGTGCCAGGCCGGCATCGTCGCCGTGACCCGGACCGTAATGGATCTCGCTGTAATACAGCAGCAGCACATGCGAAAACACCACGGCAATGGCTGCCAAGCCGCGCACACCGTCCAGCAGACCTGCCGGTGTGGGGCGGGACTGGCGCGGTGACTCAGGAGACGGACGATACATAGCCTCTGACATAGCAGATACCAATATTAGAAAACATGATGGCTAACGCCGGCGTTCGACGTCGGGCAGCAAGCGCGGCAACAGGGATAACAGGTGCTCGCGTTCGGCGTCGCGGCTATCGTGGAGAGCGGCCAATGGCCCATGCATGTACTTTTGTGTCAGGCCATGGGCAAATTGCTCGAGCACGGCGTTGGGGTCAACGCCCCGTGCCAGGGCCTTGCGCGCACGATCAAGTTCGTGCTGGCGCAGGTGTTCGGCTGCCTGCTGATATTGCAGGATCGCAGGCACATTGGCCCGGCTTTCCAGCCAGTGCATGAAATGTTGAACACGGTTTTCGATGATGGCTTCAGCTTGCACGACAGCTGCCTGCCGCGCATCGCTGGCCGTTTGAACCATACGGCCAAGATCATCGACGGAATAAAGATAGACATCGGGCAGCCTGCCCGCTTCGCTTTCAATATCGCGAGGCACGGCCAGGTCAATCATGACCATGGGGCGGTGGCGCCTGGCGCGCGTTGCCTTTTCTACCAGCCCCAGCCCCAGTATGGGCAACGAACTGGCTGTACAGGACACTACGATGTCGTACTGGGCAATGGCGTCGGGAAGGTCGGCCAGTTTCATGGTGCTGGCCGACAATTGCGTAGCCAGCGTCTCGGCCCGTTCGCGAGTGCGGTTGGCTACCATCATGTGCTTGGGATTTGTGGCAGCAAAGTGCGTGGCGCACAGCTCGATCATTTCGCCGGCGCCAATAAACAGCACGCTGGTTTCGGACAAGTCGCCAAACACACGTTCGGCCAGCCGGACCGACGCTGCTGCCATGGAAACTGAATGGGCGCCAATGGCCGTTTGTGAGCGGACCTCTTTGGCCACAGAAAAGGTACGCTGAAACAACTGGTGAAGCAGCGTGCCCAGCGCCCCGGCCTCGTTAGCCACCCGCATGGCGTCTTTCATTTGGCCAAGAATCTGGGGCTCGCCCAAAACCATGGAATCGAGCCCGCTGGCCACACGAAACGCATGGCGAACGGCATCGTTATGTTGATAACGGTAGAGGTGCGGCTGTAGGCTGACGGCTTCAAGCTTGTTGAAATCTGCCAGCCAGGCAGGAATGTGTTCAGAAACTTCCGGGTCTGCAGCACAGTAGATTTCAGTGCGGTTGCAGGTGGAAAGAATCGCGGCCTCGCGCAGCCGGGACTGGAACGTGGCTCTGAGCCCATCCAGCGCTGACCGCAACACATCGCCCGGAAAGGACACACGCTCGCGCACCGCAACGGGGGCGGAAACGTGATTGAGGCCGAACGTCAGAACATCTAGCGACATGCAAATGAACCAGGCAACGGTAAAAACGCGGCACGCAAAAATAGAGCCGCTACGCCCTTATTATACGCGCTGATTACGATATACTGAAACGACTAGGCAGCAGACCCTTTGAATTTGGTGTATGATTTTGCCTTTGCGATGGCCTGGTAGCTCAGTTGGTAGAGCAGAGGATTGAAAATCCTTGTGTCGGTGGTTCGATTCCGCCCCAGGCCACCATCCCCTCTTCTCTCCCTGTCTCACCAAGTTCCATTTTCCTTGCGAAAACAAGAACTTGCGCCAGAAACCCATCCCAGACTGTCTCATCGGATTCCACTGAATCCCGGGCTTTTTGTTCCCTGCTGTGTTCCCGTAACCTATTCCCAGTTTCTCCAGGGAACAAATTGGGAGCCAAGTGATGAGACTTACAGTCAAAGCCATAGAACTCGCCCAACCCGCAGCCAAAGAGTATCTGCTGTCCGACGGCAACAAACTGTACCTTCGCGTTCACCCGAGGGGTAGTAAAAGTTGGCAATTCAATTACACAAATATCGAAGGAAAGCGAGTCAAGCTTACACTGGGAACCTTCCCCGAGACATCGCTCGCCAGTGCTCGCGTGCTTGCAGCAGAACAACGAGAGCACCTCGCAACGGGCAAAGACCCCCGCATCCAAAAACTGGAAGAACAGCAAGAGGCTCAACGCCAGGCGCTGGCCACCTTCGAG
>DAHVSI010000230.1 GCA_027324645.1 Castellaniella sp.
TGCCGTCAAAAGACTGGTAGGGCTGCAGCTCGGAGCGACCATAACGGCTGGTGTAATCATGCGTGCCGTACACAAAATGGGGCATCCGGAACCGTGTGATGGTGTTTTCGGACACCACATCAAAGCCGCCCCAGTCATAGCGCGACGCCTTGACGGATAGTTCGGGCAGCTTGTCAAAGGAAGGGCGACGGTAACGTCGTGAGGTACGGTCCTGGAGCGTCTGGTACTTGACCGCGCGCAAGCGTACTTTCAAATACTTACTGCGACTCCAGTTCAGGGCGGCCTGACTGCGCAGACGATCCGTGGTGGACTCGTTCAGGCCAAAGTTGGAAAAGTCCCGAAAGTAATCGCCGTCGGATACGCGATTGACATCGATGGAGGCTGACAACCCGTGCCCCAGCGAATGACGGTGCTGCCAGTGAAACAGCCAGCGCTTCATGCGACGCCGCTTATCGTTAGGCAGGTACGTGCCTTCAACGACACTGCGATAACCCCGCCCCAGATAACGAAACTGCGCGCCCAGCTGTGGGCCACGCTTGCTTAAGTAACGCGGCGTCAGAGTCAGGTCGTAGTTGGGGGCAAGATTAAAATAATACGGCGCTGAAAAGTCCACACCACTTTTACTGGACATGCCCAGCGTTGGCATTAAAAAGCCCGACTTGCGTTCTTTTCGCAAAGGAAACGATAGCCACGGGGAATACAGCAGGGGCATGCCCTTGAAATACAGCACACCGTGGCGGGCAATCCCTTCGTTTTCATCAAACTTCAGGTCAGTATCGGGCGAGCGGATGTTCCAGGCGGGATCGGGACACGGGCAACCCGAGTAGTCAACATTGCTGAGCTGCATGTGCTCGCGGCTGAGGATGCGGGCTTCGTCAGCACTGCCACTGCCGCCCGTATCAGAGAGCCAGAACTCAGGATATTCAACCTGACCCGATTCTGAATCCAGGTGGTAGTCAAGCGCCGGTCCACGTACGATGTGGCCCTCGCGCTGCAACAGACCATTGCCCCTTACGCGTACCTGATTATCGTCCTGCTCGTATTCAATGCGGTCACCCTTGACGACGGAATCTATGCGGCGCACCTCGGCATCGCCAGTCAGCACCACACGCCCGTCCGGTTCGGTCTGCATCTTATCGGCAATCAGGAAGGCAGCCATGTCGTGGTCCTCGACACGCTTGTGCATGCGCAGCGACGAGGACGTTTCCAGAGACCGCAAAACAGGCTGCCCCTTGCTTGCAGAGGAATCGGCCTGGGCAGCCGTGGACAAGGCTGCCGCCATGATCATAGTAATCGCCCGTCTGCCCCAATGCACGAAATGTCAGCCCCTGTAAAATTAGCGTTTATTGTCAATAAGACGGGCCCACGCCACAACCCTGGCCAATTGGCAGGCTGCCTGACTAACCACCACCCGACAGCACCGGCAACCCGCTATTATAAGGAAGCTGACCCAACTGCGGGCATGCCCATTTGTATCACACCCAAACCACCCTTTTGTCCCTGGTATGAATACTCACTCCAACAGCTCCACAGACGCACGCAAAGTCGCATTGCTCGACTGGCTGAAAACGCTTCAATCCAAGCATAATCTGGTACTGGACACCCTGGATACCGCCTCAAGCGATGCAAGCTTTCGGCGCTATTATCGCCTCCAGGCGGGCAGCGGCACAGTCATTGCCATGGACGCCCCACCCCAGCAGGAAGATTCCGGTCAATTCATTCATATTACCGGCCTGCTGCGGCAAGCCGACCTTACTGTACCAACGATCCTTGAACACGATCTTGGCCAGGGCTTTTTGCTGGTGTCGGACCTGGGCCGCCAGAACTATTGGCATGCGATCCAACAAGGGTTGCCGGACGACACACTACAGTCCCTGTACCGTGACGCCATTCAGGTACTTGTACAAATGCAGCATGCCGATGCCTCCAGCCTGCCTGCTTTTGACGAGGCGCTTCTACGCGATGAGCTTACGTTTTTTACCGAATGGTACCTACAGCGTTACAAGCAGGTGACGCTTAGCGACGAAGATCAGCTCATGCTGGCGCAAACGTTCCAGACGCTGGCCACACACCTGGCCCGATCGCCCCGGGTCCTGGTTCATCGTGATTTCCATTCGCCCAACCTCATGATTGGCCCAGAGCCCTCGTCCGGGCGCCAGCCTGGCGTGATCGATTACCAGGACGCCCTGTCCGGTCCTATCTCATACGACATCGCTTCACTGGTCATGGATGCCCGCACAACCTGGGAAGAAGACCAGCAACTGGACTGGGCCATACGGTACTGGCAGGCAGCACGCGATGCAGGGCTACCCGTCAATCCGGATTTTGCAGAATTCCATATAGAGTATGAGTGGATGAGCCTGCAGCGCAATCTGCGTATTCTTGGGGTGTTCAGCCGTCTATCGTTGCGTGATGGCAAACACCATTATCTGGACCATCTGCCGCGCGTTAATGCCTATATCCGGCAGGTCGCACGCCGTTATGCGCCTTTCGCACGTCTGCTCAGGCTGCTTGACCGCGTTGACGACACACCCATCACCACTGGCTACACATTTTAATGCGCGCCATGATACTGGCCGCAGGGCGTGGCAAGCGCATGCGGCCCCTGACCGATACAACGCCCAAGCCGTTACTGACTGCAGGGGGGAAGCCCCTGATCGTGTGGCACATTGAACGGCTGGTTGCCGCTGGGATCACCCAGATCATCATTAATCACGCCTGGCTGGGCGAGCAAATTGAACACGCTTTGGGCGATGGCAGTGCGTTTGGTGCGCAGCTGGCCTATTCGCCCGAAGCCACAGCCCTGGAAACCGCTGGCGGTATCGCCAAGGCGTTGCCATTTTTTGGTGAACATCCTTTTCTTGTCATGAACGGCGATGTATGGTGCGACTGGGACCCGGCGCAGGCAGTTGGGCATGCACGCGGCCTAGTGGACAGGAACGCCCTTGCCTGGCTGCTGCTGGTCGATAACCCGCCGCATCACCCCGAGGGTGATTTCCTGATACCACCACTTGCCCCCCACGCACTGACTTTTTCAGGCATTGGTATCTACCGGCCCGATCTGTTTGCAGGTGTAACTGGTGACAAGCCCGTCCGGCTGGCACCGCTACTGCATCAGGCCCTCAAAGACCGCCAAGTTGAAGCCAATCGTCACACAGGTTACTGGACCGATGTAGGCACCCCTGACCGCCTGGAAACGCTAAACCAGAATCTAGTCAGGCCCTCGTAGTCACGCTACACTTGCCTCTGTTTTTTGCCGCTTATCGTCATACCAAAGGAAGCAGTCCATGTTTCGATCACGCAATCGTCATGTTTTTCGGCCTACCGCCTACGGCTCCCGGCGCCGACGCCGCATTCCGCGCTGGCTGGTGCTGCTTGTATCAGGCATTATCATTGGCGCCGGCGGCTTGCTGTTCCTGCAAAAAAGCTACGGTCCAACCCGGCTTACCATGGAGCAGTCAGAACAACTGCAAAGCGAGCTCAATAGCGCCAATATTGACAAACAACGCCTTGAAACCGATCTGGGCCGCAAAGAACGCGAGTTGGCCGACACACAATCCACACTGCAGGAAACCCAGGACACCCTGGCCAAAACTGAGCAACGCCTGTCCACCATCGACGAAGACCTGCAGGTATTAGCCAACGCCATCCCGGCTGATCCACGTGGCACGTCTCCGGGCATCAGGGCTGCCACGTTCACCAATAACGACGGCAAGCTGGACTACGCCATTCTGGTCATGCAGGACAAGGACAAAATGGATCAGACGTTTGAAGGTACGGCGGAACTGGCCGTGGCTGGTCGATACAGCAATGGGTCTGTTGCCAATGTCGAAATTGACCCGTTTGACCTGGAGCTTGACCAATTTACTCAGCTCTCGGGCACTGTTGACCTGCCAGACCACTACACGGCCCGTGAAGTAACGATTAAGATACGTGCTACTGGTAGTGATAAGGTGGTGGCCACCAGGACGCTGATCGCACGGGGGCAGTAAAGCGTAGAAAACCAGCTCTGCCGGCGGACTTTTTATTCAAGCTAGCGCTTGACAGCATGTTGAAATAGGTCCATAATTTCATCTTTCGTTTTTCGGGCCGTTAGCTCAGCCGGTAGAGCACCGGACTTTTAATCCGTTGGTCGCGCGTTCGAATCGCGCACGGCCCACCAGCAGATTCAAGCAAAAATGCCACCCTTCTGGGTGGCATTTTTGCTTTCTGACATCTGTAAGCGCTATATTGTGAGCACCTTCAAAAAAGCCCGGCACTTGGCCGGGCTAGGTCAACGGGCATGATCAATACACTAAGAGGCAGCACTTAGTTAGCTGCACCCCTTCCCTGCATCAATTGCAAGATGGCTTGGGTGTGCTCCGGCCCTTCTGTACCAACCAGCAAACGGCCGTCCTTGATCGGCTCGGTAATTTGTGCCACGCTAACCAGTTGACCCTGAACGCTTAGCAACAAATAATGTCCACGAGCCTGCTCGGTAATCGTGTGCAGTTTGGGGATGCCCTGTTCGTTCATCTCGATCAGCAAATAGGACGCCTCCCCTTCTTGCCTTACCGGTGTCACACGATTCATATCACTCTGAATAATGACAGGCTGAGGCAATGCATATAGCGGTGATTCACCACCAGCGTCTACCGCGACCAACTCCTCTTCTTCCTGCTCTTGAGCCAGGTGCAAGGTAATCACTGTCTGTTGTTGATTAGCCCCCTGAGACTGGGCGGCCTGATTTTGGTTTTGTGCTGAAGGGGGTTGAGGGTCAACTGCTTCTGGCGGCTGCTGAGCAGGCGCTGTGTGCTCACAAGCAGCCAAAGCAACCACCGCTGCCAATGCCATTAGTTTCACCACAATTTTCATAACTACTCCACGATAATAAATCCACACTCAAGCAATCAGAAACATGCCAGCCCCACAAGATGAACGTATCTTGTGGGGCTGACAACCGATTACTTACGATCTGGCTTGAACTTCAATATCTACCCGGCGGTTTGGTGCTAGGCAGGCGATCAGAGCGTCCCGGTCCGATTCATTGCACTGTACGCGTGGCTGGCTATTACCATAGCCAGATGCCTGAATCGTACTGGCCGGCACGCCCTGCTGTGCCAAAGCCTGTGCAACAGATTGAGCCCGCTGCTGTGACAAACGCTGGTTGAGCGCCTCATTGCCAATCCGGTCAGTGTGCCCACTGACACGCACCGAATCGATTTGCTCTACCTGCCTCAACTCTTTCGCCACGTCTTTCACTGCTTCCAGACCTGCCGGCGTAAGCTCTGCACTGCCGAACTCGAAGCTGACATCGCCTGATAATGAAAAGGGCTTGACTTGAGGGGTTTCCCGATCGTTCAACACATCTTCACAGCTTTCTGGCTGCCAGTGGTAAGAACGTGCCTTACGATCCTTATCAAACAGCACCTTGAACTGGCACGTTACGACGCCCTGGCTTGTGTTGAAGTGGAAAAGATAATCCCACTCACGGACCTTGAAACCCTCCGCAAAATGCGGCCGGTCGAGCATGTTGTAAATTTGGTCGCGCGTCATGCCATTGTCGACGATTGACCTTTGTACTGTTTTGACATTATCGACGTTTGGGTACGAGCCCGTCACAAAACTTACTTTATCAGCATCAGGGAAAACCGGATCGTCCGTCTTGCCCTTGTCAGTTACCGAACTAGGGGTGCCACACGCCGCCAGACCTGCACAGGCGAGCACGGTGGCAGCAATCATTGATTTATTCATCACAACTTGTCCTTGAAAGCAATTGAAGGTACCAGCCAGACTGGCTGACACCTAAACACAGCGGGCTTACCACTGATAACCCACACCCACCGTGCCACCGTAATCACCACGCGAACTGGCGTTACCTGACAGCTTGACGATCCAGTTGCCGTTGTCAGTGACTGTGGAATAGCCAATGGCCATCCCGGATTCGCCGTTCCACGCACCACCAGCCATAGCCATCATGCTCTTGCCAGGCAGGTAAGCCTGTGGCAGACCAGCTGTAGCCATCGCGGCTGCAACACCGGCACGCAAGCGCTTGTCCGTACGGCGCAGATCACCTCGAACATCGTCGATCTGTCCCTGAAGATTGCTGGCAGTATCGTGGAGCTGGCCAACGTTTACAGCGTCCTCGCGGTCAATACCAGGCGCCAAATTGGTGATACGTTTGCCCGACATGTCGATACCGTTCTCATTGATGGTCGGACCATTATTGATCTCAACGCTGTCGGCTGTCACATTCGTGGCATCCACATCAACAGCTGTGATGCTGTTAACGGACACATCCTGCGCCAAGGCCACAGTGATTTGGCCTTCGCCCTCATCACTTTTGGTGACTTTAGTCATGATGTTCTGGCCTTCATCGAATTCAGACCAGTCGTCATTGCCGTTGGCGCCGACTATATCAACTTGAGTATTCAGTGGAGCATCGTGATCGTCGCCATCGTTCGCACCAAAGCTCAGACCATCGTCCAGCGTAGCCAATGTATGATCGTCGCCATCTTGATCGGTATACCCCAGACGTGTCGAATCATTCTCATCCTGGTCCGTGCCGACTCCGCCTGGTCCGTCTACAACTGATTGGGATGCGCTCAGTCGCTCACCGTCGCTATCTTTCTCACCATAGAAATTCAAGCTACCGGCACTGCCCTCGTCACCATCATTGCCCATACTAAGGTACGGATCGTCGCCATCCGAGTTCCCAACAGTGACGCTTTGGTTGATATTGACGTTGTCGGCAAGATCGAGAGTAACGTCGTGGTCTTCGCCGTCATGCTCAATATCAACGACGATGTTGCCATCACCACTTCCGGTGCTACCGCTCCCGCCGCTACCCGATCCAGAACCAGCGTTGCCGCCACCAGAAATGTCGACGTTGTCGCCTGGAAGCACCTCCTCTGAGTTACCTCCTTCAGCGCCAACAGTCCAGGGCTCCAGTGCATCGGCTAGATTCGTAATGCCGGAATCATCACCGAAGATATCGTCGAAGTAATCTCCAAGATTCAGCGTTCCGTCGTCATTTAGCGTTACGTCGCCACCCAGAAACCGGCTAATGGAATCACCCATGGCATAGAGCTGGCTGCCGTTGACGGCATCCTTGCTTCTGGCATCAATAGCGCCTGGCGCGACATTGGTGATCTTATTGTTACTGGCGTCAATGCCATTAATGGTAATGCTTGGACCATTTTCTATGGTTAGGCCATGATCATTCACGGTAGTATTGCCAACTGTAAGGCTGCCATCATCGCCCAAGTCAACATCCTTGTTAAGCGAAACGACGACCTCTCCCTGATCATCCTCGCCTTCTTGAGCTACAGAGATGTTCTCCTCACCCGAAAAAGTGACTACACCACCGGGAGCGATTTTAGCGTCATTGTTGTTTTCGTCTGTAGCAGTCCAGCCACTGGCAACGGTATCTTCGAGCCCCTTGAGTTGATCCAGATTGACGGCATCTGTACCGTCCACACCAGGGGCAACGTTGGTGATCGTCTTGTCACCAGCGTCAATGCCATCAATGGTAATGCTTGGACCGCCTTCGATAGCTAGACCCTTATTATCGATGTTGGTATCGCCGATGGTCACACTACCGTCCGTGCCCAAATCAATATTTTGTGCGAGCTGAACCTTCAGACCGCCATCACTTTCTTTGATAACACCTATGTTGTCCTCAGTCAGTTCATCGTCATCAGCCCCACCCGTAATCGACAGGGTTTCGCCAAGCTCACGATGAACATTTTCACCATCATCACCGACAAAGCTCAGTCCCTTTGCAGTTAGTTCAGCATCCTGGCTCTCAAGTTGACTAACGTTGACCGCATCGTTCGGATCAGTGCCTGGTGCAACATTGGTGATCTTATTATCGCCCATGTCGATATTAGTGCTGCCTCCAATTATAAGACTGTCTCCATTGACCTTAAGTGTTGAGTCGCCGATATCAATCGAATCAAACTCAACGTCTTTTTTGGTGGCGTACCTGATGGTTGCGCCATCGCGAGAGACTTCCATATTGTCTCCGGCCTCAAAGGTTGCTGTCCCACCAGGCCTGATAGTTTCACCACCCTGTTCGCCTCCCTCCTTTAGCTGCCAACCCTGAGCAGCATAGCCAATAGCGTCATGGACAGTGCTTTCGCCTGTGCCGCCAATATTTGTCATCGACAGACTGCCGTCTCCATCCAGCTCGGCGTTACCTCCCAGAATGTCCTTAGTGCTGGTCGCGAGGTTGCCCAGATTCTGATTCGTCGCATGCAACTGACTACCGTTGATGGCATCAGTGCTGGTGTCACTAATACGCCCGGCAGCAACGTTTGTGATGGTGCGCTTTTCATCCCCCTTACCAACACTGACCGTTGCAACAGGTTTATCCCCTGCGAAGTCTCCATATGTAAGGCCCCCTAATGTGGCTTTCGAAGTACCGACAGCCTCAGCAGTTTCTGCATTCTGCCCGAGCGCTACAGAACCGTCATCCGAGGCACGGGCCCCAGCGCCCAGAGCCATGCCCCCGAGACCACTAGCCTCTGAGCCCGCACCTTGCGCAATAGCATCTTGAGCGGAAGCGTTCGCACCAGCACCCATTGCCATAGCCTGCTCTGCACTGGCCATCGCCTCGTGGCCTTGCGCGATGGCTCGGGCTTTATTTGCCTGGGCGGCTGTGCCTAAAGCAAGTGCATTTTCTTCGGTTGCCTGGGCATCAACGCCCACCGCAAGCGCATTTTCGTATTTGGCCAGTGCTGAATTTCCAATGGCAATACTATTGATATTCCGCTCTTCTTCCTCTGCGGTGCTTGTAATAAGCCCTGACTGAGAGCCGGTACCAATAGCGACACCGCTGGAGGCCCGTGCGCTCGCGCCTGTGCCACTGGCTTGCGCGTTAGTAGCGCTGGCGATCGTGTCTGTACCTTGGGCGATGGCGTTTGTACCGGAAGCGCTAGACTCAGTTCCCTGCGCAATTGCACTGGTCCCCGAAGCACGAGACTCCGTACCTTGAGCTATGGCATCCGCTGCCGTGGCCTTGGCATTGCTACCCTGGGCAATGCCCCTTTCAGCGTTAACAAGGGAACTTTTGCCGATCACAATGCCTTCTGTCGCTGTGGAGCTTGAGCCAGTACCGACAACAACAGAGTTATCTGAAGGCCCGTCTGTACCTTGACCATTCGTATAGGAATCTCGACCAATTACGATGGAGTTCTCGTCCCGACTCAAAACATTGGTACCTATTGCGATACCACTCTCATCTCGTGCCTCTGAGCCTGAATTACCAATCGTTGTGGAATTGAACCCAAGTCCATCCACATCACTGCCAATTACTACTGATGACTTAGCCCCTTCATCACTGTGGACTCGTTCGCCAATTACAGTTGACCTATCACCCGCCGCTGATGCATTAGGACCAAGTGCCATACTGTCTTCAGCGGAAGCACCATGATTATCTTTGTTGTTCTTGGTGCTATCACCGTCGTTAATAGACAGATAGTGCAGCTTGTTTTTCTTTATCTCATCTGACCAGTTGGTATTAATCTTATCAGCAAGCTTTTTATAATCAACGCTAGCGCCCGCGGATATTTCGTCCTCAAATGCACGCAACTGGCGAACGTTGACGGCATCCGTGTCGTTTGCTCCGTCTTCTACATTGACAATGCGTCTAGTAAAGCTTTCACTACCGTTGCTTCCAACAGAAAATACCCCTCCCGAAAATGATTTATCCGAATAGGCGGAGTTGCCACCAACATCATCTGCACTAGCAATCGAGTTTCTACCAAGCGCAATATGACCATTGGCTGCCTTCGCCCCATAGCCTATAGCAATACCTTCATTTGTCGCCTTAGCTCCTTGGCCTAATGCCACAGAGTCCTTTCCTGCGTCAGCCGAAGTGCCCAAAGCGATGCCATCGGTCAAACTAGTCGCTGAATGGCCTATGGCAACACCTCGGTGGCCTTCACTACCCGTATTGGCTTCAAAACCGATACTGATATTTTCCGTGCCCTGTATATCTCTCCCAGCTTTGGTACCAAAAGCGACGTTATTGTCACCGTCGGTGCCAGAACCGGCACGCACACCCATGGTGACATTTCCCTGCCCTTCAATGTTCTGTCCCGCTTCCAGGCCAATCGCTATATTTTCTTTTTGGTCGCCAGCGGTAACGTCACCCGTACCCTCACCCGCAGCACGGCCTATGGAGATATTATCAGCAGCCAAAGCTTGGGCGCCATCACCCATCGCAACACCCGCGCTGCCCGACGCCTCTGCGCTTGAGCCAAGCGCTAAAGAATTAGCACCTGACGCTGCGGCCTCTGAGCCCAACGCAACGGCGTCGTTCGCAGAAGCCTTGGACTTATGCCCAATTGCAGTTCCACCTTCAGCAGAGCTTTCACTATCCGTACCAATAGCTATGGTATTTTCCTGGTCGCTGTCTCCAGAGCCCTTAGCAGCTTTAGCACCGTCGCCAATGGCGACTGAGCTCGTGTTCTGGGCTTCAGCTTCCGGACCGATTGCTATAGAATCTTTTCCGGTAGCATCGGCATCGTCTTTATCAGAGTTCGCACGAAAGTACTTGATGCCTGCGCCCTCGCCCTGACTTGGATCGACGCCTAATTCTGCAAAAATCTGGGTAATATCGTTCTGGTTATCAATAACATCACCTTGGAGGGAGAGAATATCATTCTCGTTCTGGACAATCCGAGTGTCGAGACTTGTAATGTCAGTCTTGTTATCTTGAATAGCGCTCTTGTTGTCCTCAATAGCGTTCTCATTAGTCCCAACTCGACTATCTAGCTCTCCGATGGTTGAAGCATGGTCGTTCACATTATCTGTCACAGCTTGCAGGCCTTGCTTCGTGTCGTATAGTTGTCCGACCGTCGCAACGCTCTTGCCACCAGACGCAATAGAGGCTTCAGTACCGACCTCTAATTGATCAGCGGTTATCGTTCCGCTAACACTCAGGCCAGAAAGCCCACTGATACTACCCGACCACTGAAACTCAATTTCACCATCACCAGGTCCAGTGAACACAATTTTGTTGTCTTCACCATCATTAGGTATATCAACCGCAGCCAGCACACCCGTAGCCATGATGCTTGCTGACACAATGGCGGCTGCCGCTGCCGCGCGTGCCACCTGCGATCCTGAACTACGCTTGCCGCGCCCTTTCACATTTTCCGCAACGGCCACAAAGGTGCCGGTGCGCTCGTTATAGATACTTTTGTGAGCCTGGTTCACAACATTCCCCAAAAAGATTAATTAAATCAATGGGGTAAGGGTCACTTATTTCGTCAACAGGCGCTTATCAAACACCTCTAGTTTTGTTTGTTTACTAAAAGATAAAACTTATTTGTTACTTAACTGACAAGACTTAACGTTCTGTAATCGCGTGGACTTTGCCCAACCTCTTGCTTGAAAGCCGTAGAAAAGTTGGGCGAAGTGGAATAACCCAACATAGCGGCAATCTCTGTTACCGGCATACGGGTCTCTACCAAAAGTTTTTTTGCTTTTCTGATCCGTTCCAGCCGGATGTAGCGAAATGTTGTCGTGTTCAAATACTCTTTGAACACCTTGTTAATAGCACCGACTGTCTGTCCAATGTGCAAAGAAACATCCTGGACTCCCTTTATCCGGCCAATGTGCTGATCGATACACATTAAAGCGTCTTGCAGCAAAAGACGGTCACTAGCAATCTGTACTTGATCAAGCAGCGTTACGATATCCGGTGAAACGCGGTGGGGCTTCTGATGCCGTGACAGGTGCAAACGTGCCCGAATCAGCAGCTCGTTGGGCACACTGCTCAATGAGATGTAGTCGTCTGCACCCGCCTCAAGCGCGCGTATTCCCACAGGGCAGCCATCCTTTTCTGAGATTAGAAGAATAATAGGAGAAGCTAAACCACCGTCCTCGCGGGCCTTTCCGATTTCCTCAACGACCGATGAACCGGAAAAAACGTTGTCAATAATAAGTAAGCGCAAGTCTTTTGGTGGCCCATCGGCGAGCAATGAGCTCAAACTGCTGAAGAAACGAAAATCAGTAGTCAGCGCCCGCAGATGTTGGGTGTAGAGTGATATCCGTTCAGGAGTAGAACTGATGATGACCGATACAAGATTGTCCATAGCGAACGCATGCCCAATAAGGTTTTATACGCCAATAGGGTCAGGCACGATCTGCCTCTAACCACCAATCTCTATTGGCAGCAACTGTCCAATTCAGGGCACAACCCATGGGCAACGTAGCTACCCAGTGTCCTGACACACTAATGCGCGCAAAATAGCAAATAAATCAATAACTAAAGGATCGCGCAAGTCAGCAACACCTGTATACGAAAACTCTGTTATTTGCTCTATATTCCCACACATTAAACGTTTTCGTTACTGTTATGACAAAACTTAACAATCGGGAAATAGAAAAGCACTAGGTTCGCAGCAAAGGTACGGACGTAATGTAGGCCAGCGAAGCCTACAACTTACGACAATCAGAAATGACGCCGGATAACCGGCGTGAACTGGTCCACCTTCTCGGGAAACTGCAACAAACTCACGCCCATGCAGTATTTGGAGCACCGCGGCACCGGGCGGTGTTTATTGCGATACAACCACCGGTCAATGCTAGACACACCTGTGCGTGACTTGACCTCAACAATCCAGCGTTGTGGATTCATGCTGATCGACCGCTCTCCATCAATAAAGCGCAAATCGTTATCAATGGTAATGCGCTCGTCGCCGTGTCTGGCAACCAGCGTTGTACGGTTGTAGTCAACAACCATGCCCCGGGTTAATGCATGGGGCCAGTGCCGTCCGTAATGCAGCTGAAGGGTCTCGTTGCAAAACGCAAGCAAGCGGTCTGGCAGCTGCGACGCTTCAAACTCCTGGGCTGTTAACGGTGTACGCACCTTATGCGTGGTGTTACGTCTGCCCTTGAACTTGACCTCAAAAAACTGGAGACCGTGATCACGATACTGACGCAACCTGACCTTGATACGTCGGCGCCGGCCTTTATTATGGTCTTGGTAGCAATGAAACTCGGGGGAATCAAAGTAAACGGTCCGGTAGCGAAACTGGCGCAGCCCGTCAATTTCCAGTATGTCAAAGTGTGTGCTGGCGTGCGCCATAAACGCCAAGAAAGCTTGGTGATCAAGAACATACTTGCTGTCCCGGCGCTCAAGCAACTCGGCACGCTCATTAAGTTCAGCAAGGCTAATGGGCCTGAAGCTGTCGTGCAGGTTGCGTATTAGCGTGGGGGTGACGGCACCGCTTTGTGGCGTAGCGGTCATTCTCGTACCTGGAAGTTCACTTCTGCCTGGACAATCTCGGCCACATAATCAATATTGATGATTCGTGACGAGACGACATTAACGCCCAGGCGCAAGGACAACTCTTTGTTTAGCTTTACCGGGTCGGCTACAACGTTTTCAGGAATATCGTCCAGCGTGACGCGCATCTGGCTGGCGGTGCGCAAAATACGCGGGTGGTCAATGATGAAAATAGCGACCAGCACAATAACCAGCATCAGAACCACAAAGGCCAGTGCCGTGCCCTGGATAGATGTGAGGACGGCGATGGATACACTGCCAAAAAAGTAGGCAATGTCTGACTTGCTGATTTGTTCTGAGCGCAGGTTAAATAGTGCCAGGATGGCAAACAGGCCAAACCCCGCAGTAATGCCAAACTGCACGCTTGCCAGCACCGACAGGACGGCAAATGCAAAAATATTGAATAACGCTGCGGCAATAGCTGTTTCTTTGTGGCGATAGCGTGGGTAGTACAACCCGAAGATCAGTACAACCATCGACGCCATGTTAAGCGCAAACCGCAGGAACAAGTCGGTGTAGACTGGCATTACACTTATTATTGGTTGACGTAATCCTTAATTGTAAACGTTGTGCACAAGCCGTGTTTTGTGCCGCACACGGCTTGTGGTGCCATTAACGCGCACGCGAGATCCGAACCTCGGCGCCCCGCCGCTTCACTTCCAGCCCTTCTGACGGCAATATTTTCAGGCCTTCCAGACCCTTGATGTAGCTGGACCCCTGCATTTGCATGACACGAATACGGTTACGCATGACAACAGGGCTTTGCTCGGGCATGCCAAACATCCAGACTTCTTCAAGAATGCGGGCGGAATTGAACTCGCCGGTAAAGCGGGCCGTGGGGCCCAGGCTTAGAATATGCCCCTCGCGACCGAATACGGGCAGCGTATTGAGTGGTGCCTCGACCTGCCAGGTGGTGCCCCCCTCGTAACGCTTGCCGGTAGCCAGGTCCCACCAAGCATCGCCGGCAGGCAAATACACATGTGTGGTCGTGCCTGGTTTGAGCACAGGCGCCACCAGCAAAGCCGGGCCGAATAGATATTGGGTGTCCCAGACCTGGGCCATGGGATCATGGGGGAATGCCTGAGCCATGGACCGCTGCACAGGCAGGCCAGTACGTACGCTGTCTTCGATAATGCCAAGCACGTACGGAATCAGCCGGTAACGCCACTGTAGCCAGTGCCGCACCAGATCTTGCGTTGCCTCATCAAACGACGTAGGCAGTAGCTCGGGCGTGCCCTGCAGATGCAGGTTGCCTGAAAAAACACACATGGCCAGCCAGCGCACATACAGCTCGGGTGTCATGGAGGCCGTATCAGCCGATGCGCAGCCCAGGCCATGCGTTTGCAGGGCGATACC
>DAHVSI010000036.1 GCA_027324645.1 Castellaniella sp.
TTAAATGCATTGCCTTTCTGGTCGGGGCAGGGCCCGATCCATTAGCGCGTCCCGCAAGCGCGTCTGCCGAAGAGCAGCTGGCGGAAGACATTCGTGAAATGGCCGATGCGCAGGTTGACGGCCCGGCACAGTCAAGCAACGAAAGGGGTCAGTAATCATGGAGTTCATGGTTGATAATCTGGCCCCGATCATGTTTGCGAACCTGATCATTTTTCTGCTCTTTGGCTTTCCTGTCGCTTTTACGCTGGCTGCTACAGGCGTACTGTACGGCCTTGTTGCCATCAATTTTGAGTTGATGACACCGGCGTTGTTCCAGGCGTTGCCTCAACGCATTTACGGCATTGTTTCAAACGACACCCTGCTTGCCGTGCCATTCTTTACCCTTATGGGGCTCATTCTTGAGCGATCCGGCATGGCTGAAGATCTGCTTGATACCATCGGGCAGCTGTTCGGCCCGCTGCGTGGCGGTCTGGCTATTGCGGTGGTTGTCGTGGGGGCCATGTTGGCAGCCACGACAGGGGTGGTATCCGCTTCAGTTATCTCCATGGGTCTGATTTCACTGCCCATCATGCTGCGCTATGGATACGACAGACGCCTAGCCACGGGGGTGATTGCAGCGTCAGGCACCTTGTCCCAGATCATTCCGCCTTCGCTGGTCCTTATCATTCTGGCTGATCAGCTGGGCCGCTCCATCGGCGACATGTATCGTGCAGCCATGGTGCCTGGCATGCTGCTGGCAGCCAGCTATATTGCCTATGTGGTGCTGTTGTCATTTATCCGGCCAAGTAGTGCGCCCGCACTGCCGCCCGAAGCGCGCATCTACGAAAAGCCAGACGGCTCAAGGGGCCTGCGTTCGTTGCTGGTCCTGACACTCATCGCCTCTGCCGTAGCGTGGTTTGCATCACAATACTATTTTCAAAGCCACACGCAGGTACCTGTCGATGAACGGGTGGTGGTAACACTGCTGATCTGGGGCGTGACGGCCTGGGGCATTGCCTTGCTGAATCGCTTTTTGCGCCTTGGGTTCTTGTCTCCTATTGCCGAGCGCGTGACGTTCGTCATGATTCCGCCTTTATTTCTTATTTTCCTTGTGCTGGGTACCATATTCATTGGCTTGGCCACCCCCACAGAAGGCGGGGCCATGGGGGCTGTCGGTGCGCTTGTCATGGCTATTTCGCGCGGGCGTTTTAGCCTTACTTTACTGCGCCAGGCTATGGACACCACAACCAAACTGTCGTGCTTCGTGGTGTTCATCCTAGTAGGGTCTACGATATTCAGCCTGAGCTTTCGCGGGGTTAACGGTGATATCTGGGTTAAAGACCTGCTTATCGGCGTACCGGGCGGAGAATGGGGCTTCCTTATCGTCGTCAGCATTCTCACGTTCCTTCTTGCTTTTTTCCTGGACTTCTTTGAGCTCGCGTTCATCATCGTGCCACTGCTGGCCCCGGCAGCCGAAGCACTGGGCATTGATCTGATCTGGTTTGGGATATTGCTTGCGGTAAACATGCAAACATCGTTTGTCCATCCGCCGTTTGGTTTTGCATTGTTCTACTTGCGGTCGGTTGCGCCGCGCGACGATTATCGCGACAGGGTGACGCGCCGCCTGATTCCGCGCATCACAACCGGGCAAATCTATTGGGGTTCTGTGCCATTTATCGTCATCCAGATTTTGATGGTCGTGGCGGTCATGGTGTTCCCCGGTATGGTGACTCACTACAAGCACGGTGCGTCGCAAGTTGATCCGACCACAGTCGAATTCGGTTCTGACGATACCTACGGCTCGGATTCTTATGGTTACGGAGATGATGACAGTGGTGGTGGATTCCAGTAAACCTTGGCCTGTTTCGCGTACCCGCATAAAAATATGCGGCTTGACGCGTGTGGAAGACGTGCATAGCGCTGTGCGGTCCGGGGCAGATGCCATTGGACTGGTCTTTTATCCACACAGCAAGCGTGCGCTCACCATAGAGCAGGCTATGGTGTTGCGCCATCAGGTACCTGCATTCGTGACCGTCGCTGCACTATTTGTGAATGCCAGTACTGCCGATGTCCGGCAGGTCATTCGCCTCGTACAGCCCGATATTCTTCAATTCCATGGGGATGAGTCGGCACAGGAATGTCGCCAATACGAGCGGCCTTACATGCGGGCAATACGCGTAGGCGGTCCCGATACATCGACGCCGGAGCAGGTGCTTGCAACGGCTAGCCAGTACGATGACGCTGCGGGCTGGCTGTTTGATACACATAGCCTGGCTTACGGAGGCACGGGCCAGGGGTTTCAGCACAGTCTGCTCGAACAGGTGCAGAAAACTGATCAGGCCCGGCCACTCATTCTGGCAGGTGGGCTGAACCCGAAAACAGTCGGTGACGCCGTGAGTCAGGTCCAGCCCTATGCGGTTGATGTCAGCAGTGGCGTAGAAGAGGCCCCGGGGATCAAATCTGCTCGGTTAGTCGAACAGTTTGTTGGGGCCGTCAGGCATGCTGATCATTTAGTGAGCTAGGGCGTAGCCTGTTAATCAAGCTTCGCCCTAGGCGTTCACCCAACTAGCAAAGTCGCCTTAGTTCGACGGAAAATGGAATTCCGCTCCCTTGCCGGATTCCTTCGGCCAGCTTTGCATGATGGATTTTTGGCGGGTATAGAAGCGGACACCTTCCTCACCATAAACATGCATGTCGCCAAACAGGCTGTTTTTCCAGCCGCCAAAGCCGTGCCAGGCTGCCGGAACGGGTACCGGTACATTGATGCCTACCATGCCTACTTGCACGCGGTGGCCAAACTCGCGGGCTGTGTGCCCGTCGCGCGTAAAACATGCAACCCCATTGCCAAACGGATGTTCATTGATAATGTGCAGGGCTTCATCGATGTCTTGTGCGCGAACACAAGCCAGCACTGGACCAAAAATCTCTTCCTGGTAAATCCGCATGGTTGGTTTGACATGGTCAAAAATGCTGCCGCCCAAAAAGAAGCCGTCCTGATATTCATCAGGCATATCCACCTGACGGCCGTCTACAACCAATGTTGCGCCTTCCTGTTCGCCAACAGCAATGTAGTCCTGAATACGTTTCAGGGCATCTTGGCTAATCACCGGACCCATTTCTGCCTGGTCATCCATGCCATGAGCAATCTTCAGCTCCTTGACGCGTCTGGTCAGAACTGGCAGCAACGCCTCGGCAGCGTTGCCGACCAGGACGGCAACCGAGACCGCCATGCAGCGTTCGCCCGCCGCACCAAATGCTGAACCGATCAACGCGTTTGCTGCGTGTTCCATATCGGCATCCGGCAGCACGACCATATGATTTTTAGCGCCTCCCAGCGCCTGCACGCGTTTGCCGTGACGGGCTCCGGTTTCGTATATGGACTGAGCAATGGGCGTTGACCCAACAAAACTGATGGCAGCCACATCGGGATGGGTGAGCAGGGTGTCCACCGCTTCTTTATTGCCCTGAACCACGTTGAAAACGCCATCAGGCAACCCTGCTTCTTGCAGCAATTCGGCAAGGCGCAACGATACCGAGGGATCGTGTGGGCTGGGTTTCAGGATAAAGCAGTTCCCTGTAGCGAGGGCGACCGGGAACATCCAGCAGGGCACCATGGCGGGAAAGTTAAAGGGTGTGATGCCGGCCACAACCCCCAGGGGTTGGCGTACGGTCCAGTTATCCAGGCCATTGGCAACCTGCTCCGTGTAGTCGCCCTTAAGCAGTTGGGGGATTCCGCAGGCAAACTCGATAATTTCAATGCCACGGGCCAGCTCACCCACGGCGTCACTGAACACCTTGCCGTGTTCGGCCACGATCATGGCGGCTAACTCGTTTGTATGTTCCTGGATAAGCTGCAAGAAACGGAACATGACGCGAGCACGGCGCAGCGGTGGCGTGGACGCCCATTGAGGGAAAGCACATTTGGCAGCCTGGATGGCCGTTTCCACATCAGTTGTATCGGCTATGTGTAATGACCGGGCTACCTTGCCGGTAGCCGGATTGAAAATGTCCTGGGTTTGTTTGCCTGTGCCGAAGGTACGCTGGCCGTCAATGTAGTGCCCAACGGCGCCTGTGTCAGTAAATGCCTGCATAATTTGATCCTGTATTGGTCCGAGACTTGTGTGATTACGTTGACACAACGGCTGTTGTACAACGCTTTCTTCTGGATAAGTGTAAACATGGACATCTCGCTCGCATAGCCAATTACTGTAGAATGATTGTTTGTATTTATGAACAATAAGCTTTTTTAAGCTCGAATGTCCCATGACAGTCAGAGTCCGTAATATTCACGAGCTATGGCAGCACATACATTGGCTGACGATACTGGCGGAACAGGGCAGCTTTACTTCTGCTGCGCGGCGCATCAATGTCAGTAAAGCCGCATTCAGCCAACGCATGAAAGAGCTTGAACGGGCTGCCGGGATACGATTAATCCAGCGCACCACCCGTTCAGTGCGTTTAACAGAAGCTGGTGAACGTCTGGTTGAAGACACCCGCCAAGCCTATAAAAGCATTGCCTACAGTTTTGGAAATATTAAAGACTTGGCTGCCGTTCCCAGTGGGCTGATACGTGTAACGGCTCCAGTCGCCTTGTCGCGTCAACATCTCGTGACGTGTCTGCCAGAGTTTTTAGAGCGTTATCCAGAAGTCCGGCTTGAACTGGACATGAGCGACAACCTGGTGTCGCTGGCGTCAGAGGGGTTTGATCTGGCCATACGGCATGTCGAGACACCTCCCGACATATATGTTGCCCGGGCTCTATGTGCAACGCGGACATTTTTGGTGGCCAGCCCCGGGTATCTGGCCAGTCACGGCACACCAGCGCAACCGGATGAATTGCAGCACCATCGCCATTTGGTTTATCCGCGCCAGAGCCGTGTCGCCACATGGGTGTTCGAACGCAGTCGGCCGCGTGGCAGAGGTGAGCGCATCACCGTGCCAGTACACAACAGTTTTATAGCTAACAATAGCGAGGTATTGTGCAGTATGGCGTGCGAGGGGATGGGTATCGCACTATTGCCTGATTTTTCGGCACATGAGCACTTACATAGTGGCGAACTAGTCCATGTATTGCCAGACTGGCAAGCGCTAGGCTCTTTTGGGCGCACCATTTTTGCATTAAGACCCTTCTCGACCCATACACCACGGGCCGTGCACGCATTTGTTGAGCACCTCACAACATTTTTCAGGCGTGGGTTTGATCTGGGTACAAGCCACTGATATGCTTTCTTGTGATTGACGTGTAGCAAACAGTAGGTAACGAGTAGGCAACGGGCACAAAAAAAGCACTTGCGTTTGACCGTAAGTGCTTGATTTTAT
>DAHVSI010000052.1 GCA_027324645.1 Castellaniella sp.
CGGCCGGCCCTGTATTTCAGCATGCTGGGTGCCATTGCTCTGCGCGCCATACCGTCTCCCGCCTACCCTGACACGCAGCCCGAAGAACTGGCAGGGCAAATTCAGCGCGAACATATCCGGCTGGCCGTGGCCGAGGACCAGGAACAGGTCGATAAGCTGCTGCAAGTTCACGAAGAACACGCATGCCCGCTAGACCTGATCATTTACGATGATCCGCGCGGCCTGTCCGACAGCAACACCCTTGTGGCCTTCAAGACACTGGTGCGCGAAGGCCAGTCCCGTCTTCAGAGTCAGCCATCCTTGCGTGACGACCTGGTCTCGCGCGCCAGTGTTCACGATGTGGCAGCGCTGCTGCACTCGTCTGGAACCACCGGCACGCCCAAAGGTATCCCACTTAAACATGGCCATATTCTTCATGGCGTACGCTATGCTGCCGATGCCGGTTACTTCACCGAAGGCGAGATTCACATGGCCTATCTGCCCATTGCCTGGGTAGGTGACTTCATCTTCTCGGTTACAGCGGCTATCGAGCTTCGATTTGTCGCCAACATCCCCGAGGGACAAGAAACTGCCCAGCACGACCTGCGCGAAATTGCCCCCACCCTGTATTTTTGCTCACCCCGCACCTGGTCCAACATGCTAACCAGCATCCAGGTGGGCATGGACGAATCCACCCCGTTCAAAAAATGGCTCTACCGCAAGTTCATGCCTTTCGCGGTTCAACTTGAACGCGACCGCATGGACGGCAAGGCCCCCTCCTTCGGGCAGCGCCTGTGGCGTGCCGTTGGCGAACTCCTCATCTACCGTCCCATCAAGGATCACCTGGGGCTGGCACGCGTCAAGCGCCCCTACACAGCGGGTGAGGCCATCGGCGAAGACATCTTCCTGTTCTTCCGGGCGCTGGGCCTGCCCTTGCGCCAGTTTTACGGCCAGACTGAAAACGTTGCGCTGGCCGCCGCCCAAGCCCTCGAAGAGGTCAAACTTCATACCGTCGGGCGCCCGTTTCCAGGCATTGAAATGCGCATCAACGCAGAAGGCGAGATCCTGATGCGCGGCGATACGGTATTCGATGGCTACTACCAGCAGCCCGAAGAAACCGCAGAGGTGCTGCAAGATGGCTGGCTGCACACAGGCGATGCAGGCTATTTCGAAGACGATGGCCAGCTGGTGGTTCTGGGTCGTGCCTCCGAAGTGGTCTACACGCGCGAGGGCGAACGCTTCATTCCCACCTATATCGAAAACCGACTGCAGTTCAGCCACTACATACGCGATGTCTGCGTACTGGGCAAAGACCGCGACTTCCTGACAGCCATTGTCTGTATTGACTTCCAGGCAGTGGGGCACTGGGCACAAGAACAGGGGGTGTCGTACTCATCCTATGCCGAGCTGTCCCAACAACCCGGTGTCGGCGAACTCATTCATGGCCTCATACAACACACCAACGAGGTCCTGCCCGACAAATTGCAAATCCGGCGTTTCGTCAATCTGCATAAAGAGTTCGATGCGCACGATGGCGAAGTCACGCGTACCCGCAAGCTGCGCCGCAACGTGATTGACACCAACTACAAGACCATTATCGACGCGTTGTATTCCAATCAGGAACACATCGATTTTGAAGCACGTATTGTGTACGAGACCGGCGAAGTGGGCGTATTGCAGCGCCAGCTTGCATTGCACGATGTCTCAGATACCCAGGCATAAAGGGCAAGATCATGGCGTATTTTTTTGAACTGCTCATCAACGGTGCCCTGACCGGACTTATGTATAGCCTGGTCGCCCTGGGCATTGTCCTTATTTACAAATCATCGGGTGTGCCCAACCTGGCGCAAGGCGCCATGGTCATGATCGCGGGCTACATTGTCTGGATGGCGGCCAGCCTTGGGGCTCCCATGTTCCTGGCCATCCCGCTGGGCATTCTTATCATGTTCGGGTTTGGCATGGCAGCCGAAAAGCTGCTGCTGCGCAGAATGGTGGGCCAGCCCATCATCATGATCGTCATGCTCACCTTGGGGCTTGAAATCTTCCTCCGCGGTATTGGACCCGGCCTGTTGGGCGCTTCGCCCAAGCAACTCGACATCGGGATCTCGTTTGCGCCCCTGATCATCGGCGATATCTTTATCAATCGCACCTACCTGGCGGGCGGAATCGTGGCCCTGCTGCTCATTCTGGCGTCGGCGCTGTTTTTCAGAACCCGCACCGGCACCAAGCTCAGGGCCGTATCGGATGATCACGTGTCCAGCTGGTCCGTCGGCATTTCGGTTGAAAAAGCCATTGGTATCTCCTGGGGGCTGGCCGGGCTGTCCGCCATTGCTGCAGGCGTTGTATGGGGCTCGGTACAAGGGGTCGACTGGACCATCTCACAGCTCTTGTTCCCGGCTATTGCCGTCGTCATCCTGGGGGGTCTGGACAGCGTGGCCGGCGTACTGGTCGGCGGCCTGCTGGTGGGCATACTGGGCGCTGTCATTCCCGGCTATATCGACGAAATCGTGGGAGGCGGCACGCGCAACGTCGTCACTTCCGTGATTATCCTGTTCACCATTCTGTTCCGTCCCTACGGCATCTTTGGCCGGGAAGACATCGAAAGGGTGTAAGCATCATGTTTTATCGTCTTTCAGGCGTCTATCACACTAAATATGCCTCGGCACGCCAGCTGTGGCCCATACGTGCCGACCGCTGGCAGGTATCGTTCCTGCTGCTGCTGGGCGTCGTGGCGCCCCTGCTGTTCGGCAAATTCGTGCTAACGAGCTACCTGCTGCCCTGGCTTATTTTCACGGCGGCCGCCTTGTCGCTCACCCTACTCATGGGTATCGCGGGCCAGCTGCACTTTGGTTTTGCCGCAGTCATGGCTATTGGCGCCTATGCCAGTATCCACCTTACGCGGGCGGGGCTGCCATTCGAGCTGGCCCTCATTGGGGCCGGCCTTATCTCGGCGCTTATCGGCAGTGTCTTCGGGGCCGCGGCCCTGCGGGTCAAGGGCCTTTATCTGGTCATGGCAACCCTGGCCATGCAATATCTGGTCGACTGGACCATCATTAATGTTCCGGCCATCAGCGGCGGGGCTCAGGCCACACTGCAAACTCCCTCCTCTGCCACCTTCCTGTTTTTCTCACTCAAGTCCGACATCACCCGCTACTACGTCGCACTTCTGTGGGTGCTGTTTGTGACCTTGCTGTTGCTCAACATCAAGCGCACCAGTATTGGGCGTGCGCTGGTCGCCGTTCGCGACAAGGACTACGCTGCCGCCGTCATTGGTGTCAATGTGGTGCGCTACAAGCTCATCGCGTTCTTTACCAGTTCGTTCCTGGGTGGTGTGACAGGCGCCGTCCTGGCCTTCTGTTACTACCAGGCCGTGACGCCCGAGCAGTTCACCTTCAACGTCTCGGTTCAGATCGTCGCCATGGTGCTGGTAGGTGGCCTGGGCAGTGTCATCGGATCGTATCTGGGTGCCGGCTTTGTCTTGCTGGCGCCCATTATCCTGACCAACGCAGTTATCTACTTAAACAAGCTGGGATGGCTATCGGCGTCAACCAACACGCTGTCTCATATCCCACTCATGATTTACGGCGCCCTGATTATTGGTTTCTTGCTGTTTGAACCACTGGGACTGGGCAAAATTTACGACAACATCCGGAAGTATCTGCTGGTATGGCCGTTCCGGCATTCCGGTCTATAACAAGGTTGCGCCACAGGCGACAACCATAAACCGGCTTGATCACAATGATTATCGGAGGACACAAACCATGAAACATTTTTTCCGACGTCTGGCTGTCACGACAGCCCTGAGCGCCGTTGTCGGCAGCGCCCCTGGTCTGGCAGCCGACAAAGAACCCATCAAGTTCGCCACGGCACTTGATTTCACGGCCGTCTACACGTTTCTTACTGACGAATACAGCGAAGGTCAGCGCGACTACATCACACTGATCAATGAAGCAGGCGGCATTGATGGTCATCCCATCGAGATCAATGTGTCCGATACCGGCAACGAGCCGCAGCGCGGTATCGAAGCCTATAACCGGGCACGTGACGACGGCGCCGTACTGGTCGATTTCCTGAGCACCCCCGTGGCCCGGGCCATGGTCAACCGTGTACTGGACGACAAGATCCCCATGATCACGGCCCTGCACGGCCGGGGCGACGCCAGTGATGGCGAAACCTTCCCTTACGTGTTTCCCATCATGGCCACCTACTGGGCACAAGCCGCCATCCTGGTCGACCACATGGACCAGGAAGAATCCCTTGAAGGCAAGAAAATCGCGCACGTCTACATTGACTCCCCCTTTGGGCGCGAACCCATCCCCATTCTCAAAAAACTGTCCGAAAAACTGGATTTCGAGCTGAAAACGTTCCCGTACGCCAGTCCGGGCAACGAGCAATCCTCCACATGGTCTGATGTCCGTCGCTTCAAGCCCGACAATGTCATCATCTGGGGCGCCGGTGGTGCACAAGCCGTTTCAGTGCGTGACGGCATCCGCAACGGCATCCGGCCCGAGCAAATCCACTCGGTTGTCTGGCTGGCAGAAGCCGATATGGAATCGGTAGGCACTGACGTCGCCAAGGGTGTGCGTAAATACCAGGTGGCAGCCAGCGGCACCGACTCCGACATGCTCAAAGAAGTCATGGACAAAGTCATCGATGCCGGCAAAGGTTCTGGGGATAAAAAGAACGTTGGCCGCACCTACTACAACGTCGGCATGGCAACCATGGCCGTCGCTGTTGAAGCAGCCCGTCTTGCCATTGAAGAGCATGGCGCGCCCCTGACAGGCGAAAACCTTGCCAAGGGCTTTGAAATGATCAAAGACTACGACGCCAAAGGCCTGATGGCACCCGTTACCATGAGCGCCGAAGACCACCAGGGCGGTGGACTGGGCCGTGTCGTCGAATGGGACGGCGAGCAATGGGCACCTCTTGGCGACGGCGAATGGCACGCCTCCTTTGAAGATGTCGTCTGGGACGAAATCGAAAAAGAAGCAGAAAAATTCAAAGAAGAGAGTGGTGACTAATGCTGACTCTGGAAAACGTTGAAGTCATCTATGACAAAGTTTTCCTGGCGATACGGGGCGTATCGCTGCGAGTCCAGGATGGCAGCATGGTTGCCCTCCTGGGCTCAAACGGCGCAGGAAAAAGTACGACACTCAAAGCCATCAGTGGGTTGCTGGCCCCTGAACGCGGTGAAGTCACACGTGGCAGCATTTCCTTTCAGGAAACCGATCTGCTGCCACATGGGGCTGCACAGCGTGTCAACATGGGGCTGGTGCAGGTCATGGAAGGACGGCGCATTTTTGGCCACCTGACTCCCGATGACAACTTGCTGGCGGCCTACCGTACTGGCGGATCGCGGGCACGGCTTAATCAGCTGCGCGATATGGTGTACGACTTTTTCCCACGCCTGACGGAGTTCTCGCGCACCAAGGCGGGCTACCTGTCAGGGGGCGAACAACAAATGCTGGCCATTGGTCGGGCCCTCATGACCGAGCCGCGCCTGCTCATGCTCGACGAGCCCAGCCTGGGCCTGTCACCCAGACTGGTGCAAGAAATCTTTGGCATTATCCGGCACATCAATAAAGAGACCGGCACCAGTGTGTTGCTTGTCGAGCAAAACGCCGCCGCCGCTCTTGAGATCGTGGACCACGCCTATTTAATTGAAAACGGTCAGATCGTCATGAATGGTCCAACCGAAGTGCTCAAAGAAAACCCCGACGTGCAGGAGTTTTATCTGGGCGACAGCGGTAAGGTCGACTACCACAACGTCAAGCACTACCGCCGTCGCAAGCGCTGGCTGGCCTGATTACGGGACCTTGAACCGCCAGGCATCCGTCGCAAACTTTTCCTCAACCAGCTGACTAGCCAAGGCCCAGTCGGCTGGCGTGAGCGCGCCGGTGCCCAATCCATGGCGGCGCCTGAACGTATCGATCATGCTGTCAATAATGACTTCGCGGGCCAGTCCGGTTTGCCGGCGCATGGGATCAACCCGCTTGCCTGCCGACTGCGTACCCTTATCCGACATTTTTTCACGCCCAATACGCAACACCTGCATCAGCTTGTCAGCGTCAATGTCGTAAGCCATGGTCACATGATGCAAAACGGCATCGCGTCGGTGGGCCTGGGCTGCCCCGGCAATCTTGCCCGCATCGGTCGCAATATCATTAAGAGGCTCGTACCAGGCACGGATACCCAGGTCGGCCAGCGCGCTTAATACAAAGGCATCCATGGCCGCATAGCCTTCACTGAAAGTCATGCCGGCAATGAGTGACTTGGGTGCATAAACGGAATAGGTAATGGAGTTGCCCGGCTCAATGAACATGGCACCGCCGCCGCTGATACGCCTGACCACCTCAATACCATGCTGATCGGCCGCCTGCATGTCGACTTCATTACGTACCGACTGAAAGGTGCCAATTACCACAGCGGGCGCAGACCATTCCCAAAAACGCAGGGTCGGTGCACGGCGTCCGGCCGCCACATCGTCCAGCAGCACCTGGTCCAGCGCCATATGCTGCAACGGCATCAGGGGCCCGGTCTCGATCAATTCCCATGGATGATCCGTCCATGCTGTGCGCTCATGTGCCTCGTAGCGTTTCATGCCAGAGCCCTCCCTACAGCGGTCACCACACCTTCTACCGTTATGCCGTACATCATGACGTCCCGATCCAGCACGGATTCAAGGGCCCGCTCCAGCACCTGTGGTGAGGCATCGGATGACTGCCCTTCCAGCGCCGCATTCAACCGCTCAAGCGTTTCTGGCGGCTCAAGAAAAAAGTCGCCCGATACATGAACGTCTTTTAATACGCCCTGGGATACATGCAAGTCAACGACCACCAGCTTGCCGCCGGGTACCTTGTACTCGCCGTGTCGTCTTTCTAAGTCTGTCATGGCTACTGACTCCTGCCATCATCAAGAAAAAATTGTATTATCACCGGTTACACGCCACGCAGGCTGCATTACCCTTGTCCCAACCTGCTTTTAGCGTGTACCCCACTGCTCATGAAACCTTCTGCGCTTTACCGCCGCATTCAATCACGCTGTAACGCCATTTTTACGCGTGCCATCACCTCGCTGCGCGACACGCTGGGCCATCAGGCTCACTCGCGCGATTTTGACTACGCCCGCAGCGACTATTTATGCAGCCGCGTCACGCGTCTTGCCCTGGTGTTTCTGGCATTGCTGCCCTTTTGGGCCATTCTAGACTGGTTCATTCTGCCCGACGCCAGCCTGAAGGCCGTGCTGATAGGCCGCATCTTCATGGTCGTGGCACTGCTTGTGGTGTTGCTCATGGCCAGATGCGGCAAAACGCATCCCCAACGCTCACGCCTGGCTGTGGGGCTGCTATTTGCAACCCCCGCACTATTTTATGCGCTGGTGCTGGCAGTCATGCCCGAACGTGGTCTGTCGCTAGTGGGCTACGGCTTCATCCCCTATATGCTGGTGGCCATGCTGGCCATTTTTCCTCTTACCCTGATCGAATCGGCCGTGTGTGGCCTGTTCCTGATTGGTATTGAGGCCTACGCCCTGCACTACGACATGCGGCTGGCCACGCCAGATGGCCTGCAGGCTCTGTGGCTGCTGGCCGCATTGCTAAGCATTGCGATCACAGCCAACTATTTTCAGCTTACCCTCATGCTGCGGCTCTATCGCGAAGCCACACACGATCCCCTTACCGGCCTGCTCAACCGGGGCGCCCTCAGACTGTCCGTCTCGCAACTCATGGCCCAGCAACCGCGTTCCAAGCTGGCCATACTGATGCTAGACCTGGATCACTTCAAACGCATTAACGATAACTATGGCCATGCGTTTGGCGATGAAGTGCTAAGCGACTTTACCGCACTGCTTCATCAGCACCTTACCCCCACCGACATGATTGCACGCTACGGGGGCGAAGAGTTTGTAGCCGTACTGATTGATGCCGACAAAGACCAGGCCATGCAAGCTGCCGAAACGATTCGCCAGGCCACAGCCAACCGGCAACTTACCAGCTACGATGGCACGCCGGTGACCTATACCGTCAGTATTGGTGTGACCATGGTGCAGACCGACGAGCGGTTTGATGCAGCCTTGCAACGTGCCGATAACCACCTTTATGCGGCCAAAGAGACGTCGCGCAACCTGGTGGTCGGCCCCTGAGCATGTGTCTTGGTATTTTCCCTGAAGCTGGCAAATTTCTCTTGTTAGCCTAGGCGGTTTTCTCTATTATTGGTCCAACCACTGGACATGTTGCACCATCCAGCCCCCATCCGGCCAGCACGGCGGCTACCCAGAACGGAGGCGGGCATGACTGCATTCGAACCCATCAATGCAACCCGGTTGTACCGTCAAATTGCGCGTCAAATCGCTGCCAAAATTCAGGCCGGCGATTTTGCAGCGGGTGCCCGCCTGCCGGCCGAACGCCAGCTGGCCAGTCAATTACAGGTAAGCCGTACCACGGTGCGCGAAGCGCTGGTTGCCCTGGAAATCCAGGGCCTGGTCGAAATCCGGGTGGGGTCAGGGGTTTATGTGGTCGCCGCCACACCCACACCCCCAGAGGTTCCCGGCGCGGCTGAACTCACGCCCTTCGAGCTGATCCAGGTCCAGTTGCTGCTTGAGCCCGAAAGCGCCGCACTGGCAGCGCATCACGCAACAGACGCCCAGCTCGACACCATCCTGGCTGCTGCTGCAGGGCTGGCAGCAGCCGATTCTCCCGCTGATCACAACATTGTTTTTCACACCGCCATCGCCAGGGCGACAGGCAACGCTGCCCTGCTGGCCACCATCCGGCATGTGTGGCAGCTGCGTTCGCAAAGCACCCTATACAGCCGCCTGGAAAACCATTTTGTACCGGAAAAAATCTGGCTGCGCGCCGAGGACGAACATGTTGACATTGCCCAGGCCATAGCCAGGCGCGACCTTGCTGCGGCCCGCATGGCCATGTACAGCCATTTTTCCGCTATTCACGACCGTCTCAGAAAAGACTTCAGCAACCATCTGTTTATTGATTAATCCTCCGACGACTATTCAGGGGACTTCCCATGCAGGCATTTTTTGCTCCGGAACAAATGAAACACGACCCTCAGCAGTTCATGTGGGAGGGCCGCATCACGCGGCCGAAGGACGTCAAGGAACGCACCGATGCCTTACTGGCCGCGCTGCACAACATGAACGTCCCGGTTGCACCGCCAGAAGACTTTGGACTTGAGGCCATCCGGGCGGCACACGACGCCGATTATCTTGAGTTTCTGGCCACTGCGTGGGCGCAATGGCAAACGCTCACTCAGCCAGGCATTGAAGTCCTGCCCAGCCATTCGCCGTATTACAATGCGCACCCCAGCCAGCTCTCACGCGGCGCGTGCCGTCCTTCTGCGCCGGTGGCCCGGGCTGGGTTTTATCTGGGCGACTTAAGCTCGCCCATGGGGCCACACACGTGGCAATCTGCGCTGCGCTCGGCCCATAGCGCGGTCGCTGCGGCGCACCACGTTATGGCGGGTGCAGATAGCGCCTACGCCTTGTGCCGCCCTTCCGGACACCATGTCAAATACGATTGCGCGGCTGGATTCTGCTACCTCAACAACACCGCTATTGTTGCCCAGGCGTTGCGCAAGCAATTTGCTCGCGTGGCCGTCATTGATGTGGATGTCCATCATGGCGATGGCACCCAACAAATTTTCTATAGCCGCAACGATGTACTCACTGTGTCGCTACACGCCGACACCACCACCTATTACCCTTTTTTCACCGGCTATGCTGACGAGACAGGCTATGGGCCGGGGCAAGGGTACAACCTGAATCTGCCCCTGAGCCACGGCATGCAAGACGATGCGTGGCTGCAGCACTTTGATGACGCCTGTACACAGGTCACTGCCTTTGCCCCCGACGCTCTGGTCATTGCGCTTGGGTTTGATGCCCACCATGCTGACCCCCTTGGCGTACTCAACCTGACAGACGATTGCTTCCACGCCACCGGCCGGCGCGTCCAGGCTTTTGACCTGCAGACCGTACTCGTCCAGGAGGGCGGCTACGGTGTCGATACGATAGGCAACAACCTGCAAGCCTTTCTTGAAGGTTTCCTGAATCCCCAAGGGGCCGCACAATGAGTGC
>DAHVSI010000057.1 GCA_027324645.1 Castellaniella sp.
AATATGCCATCCATCCCGTTGCCGGGCGTATGCCGGGCCACATGAACGTGTTGCTGGCAGAAGCCGAGGTTCCGTACGACCAGGTGTTCGAAATGGACGACATCAACGGCGAGATGGGCCAGACGGACGTTGTCCTGGTCCTGGGGGCCAATGATGTGGTCAACCCTGCGGCTCGCAACGATCCGGCCTCGCCCATTGCCGGCATGCCCATCATTGATGCGCACAAGGCCCGTACGGTCATTGTCAACAAGCGCTCCATGGCAGCTGGCTATGCCGGGCTGGACAACGAGCTGTTTTATCTGGACAAGACCATGATGGTCTTTGGCGATGCCAAGGACGTCATTGAAGAAATGGTTCGGGCAGTCTAAGCACATCAGTCTGCCTGACCACACAATAAAAACGGGGCCCGCTGGCCCCGTTTTTATTGCTGACCATCCAGCGGTTAACTGGTTAGTCGTCGCCGAACTTGATGCCCTGAGCCAAAGGCAGTTCGCGCGAATAGTTAATGGTGTTTGTGGCCCGACGCATGTATACCTTCCATGCATCCGAGCCCGACTCACGGCCGCCGCCAGTTTCTTTCTCGCCACCAAAGGCACCGCCAATTTCAGCACCCGACGTACCGATATTGACGTTGGCAATACCGCAATCAGAGCCGGCCGCCGACGTGAACTGCTCGGCTTCGCGCAGATCGTTGGTAAATACGGCTGATGACAGCCCTTGCGGCACGTCATTTTGCATGGCCAGCGCTTCGTCAAATTCCTGATAGCGCATGACATACAGAATGGGAGCAAATGTTTCGTGGCACACCACCTCGGTCTGACCGGGCATGTCGACAATAGCCGGCGACACATACCAGGCATCCGGATACTGATCGGCCAGTTGGCGCTCGCCGCCAAAGACCGTACCACCCTGCTCACGCGCCTGTTGCAGTGCCGTCTGCATACCGTTGTATGCGTCTTCGTCGATAAGCGGACCAACCAGTGTGCCGTCCTCAAGCGGGTTGCCGATGGGGGCGCTTTGGTACGCCTTTTTTAATCGCTCAACCAGCTGGTCCGCAACGCTTTCATGGACGATCAGGCGACGTGTCGTGGTGCAACGCTGCCCTGCGGTACCCACCGCACCAAACAAAATGCCACGAGCCGCCATGTCCATATCGGCCGTTGGCCCCACGATAATGGCGTTGTTGCCACCCAGTTCAAGCAGATAGCGCCCAAAGCGCGATGCCACACGCGGGCCAACCTGTCGGCCCATGCGGGTCGAGCCGGTCGCCGAGAGCAACGCGACACGGGGATGATCGACCAGTGCCTCACCCACATCGCGGCCACCTATAAGCACCTGAGACAAGCCTTCGGGGGCATCGTCACCAAACTTTTTGAGTGCCCGCTGCAGCAATGCCTGACAGGCCAATGCTGTCAAAGGTGACTTTTCGGACGGTTTCCAGACCACCGGGTCGCCACAGACCAGCGCTAATGCCGTATTCCAGGACCACACGGCAACCGGAAAGTTGAACGCAGTAATGACGCCCACTACGCCCAGCGGATGCCAGGTTTCCATCATGCGGTGGCCCGGTCGCTCGGATGCGATTGTCAGGCCATACAGCTGCCTGGACTGGCCTACGGCAAAGTCGCAGATATCAATCATTTCCTGCACTTCACCTGCGCCTTCTGCCAGAATTTTGCCGGCTTCCAAGGAGACTAGGCGTCCCAGCGCCTCTTTGTTTTCACGGAGCTCTTCACCCAGCAGCCTGACCAGCTCGCCGCGGCGGGGTGCCGGCACCGTGCGCCACTTTAGAAACGCCTCGTGCGCACGACTGACCATCTTGTCCACATCACTGGCTGTGTGTTCGGGCAGTTTGGCCAATACGCTGCCATCAATGGGGGAGTGCACGGCCAGCGTGCCGCCTTGCAGCTGCGACGCGTCAAGACCCAATGTCTTGAACAGCTCTGAGGTATCCATGATTTATTACTCCTGTCTTGTATTTACGGTGGCGTTGAAGCCGAACGATGCGTTGCAGAGTATCACAACAGTTTCGTATCGGAAATAATTTATCCTAAGGGGAAATACCAAGGGAAAATCTTTCTGTATCTGAAACAATACAGACATTCAAATTGGCAAACAACCATGCCTGATGTCGCGCAGTACCCAAACAAGGAGACATTGCATGCAGCAGGACCACTACGATGTCGTTATCATCGGTGGCGCAGCGATCGGCAGCGCTGCTGCCTATTTCCTGGGCATTGATCCGGATTTTGACGGCTCCATCCTGGTGATCGAGAAAGATCCCAGT
>DAHVSI010000062.1 GCA_027324645.1 Castellaniella sp.
GGGTCATGTTTGCCATGATGGTGGTGTTGGTCATCATCATGCTCATGCGCGGTGCTGGTCAGCTTGTCGATGCCTTTGGTGAGTTCGATAATGGGCGCCCGAGTGTGGCTGGCAGTGGCAAGGCGGGGTAAAAACCCTTCAAATTTCAGGCCATTGATCAACACGACGTCGGCCTTGCCAACGGCCACGGCGTCAGCAGGTCGGGGTTCGTACACATGGGCGTCTTCGTTGGGGCCAACCAACGTGGTGAGATGGATATGGTCGCCGCCCACGTGCTGAGCCATGTCGGCAATAATCGAAAAGCTTGCTACCACACGCAGTGGCTGCCGGGCGGACTGCGTTGCGATAGCCTGCGATTTGGGCGCCGCAGCCGATACAACCAGAACAACAACGGTATTGATGCCCAGCGTCCATAGCCACTTTAAGGTCATTTGCATCCTTTTATGGGTGATGGTTAGGCAACACGGTGAGAGGTGGGTCTTTTATGTGTAGCGACCAAACCGCGCGGCCCGGCGATCAGGGACACCAAATACAGGGTGCCGGCACAAAGAATGATGGCAGGACCTGACGGCGCACCGGCATGAAAAGAAAACAGCAGTCCGGCGGCGCTGGACAGGGCGCCAAACAACGTAGCCAGCGCACACATGGGCTTGATTCGTGTACACCAAAACCGTGCAGCCGCAGCCGGCAGCATCATGAGCCCTACCACCAACAGCGTACCCAGCGCCTGAAAGCCGCTTACCAGATTCAATACAACCAGGCCAAGAAAAATAAAGTGAGCGATGGGCCCCAGTCGCGACACCGACCGCAAAAACACCGGATCCAGGCACTCTGCCACCAGCGCACGCCACAGCAAGACAAGCAGCAGTATTGTTGTGCCGCTGACGCTGCCAATCAGCCAGAGGGAGGCGTTATCCAGAGCCAGGACCGTGCCAAACAACACATGCATCAAGTCCAGATTAGAGCCGCGCATAGAGACAATGAGGACACCCGCCGCCAGAGAGATCAAGTAGAACGCGGCCAGCGAGGCGTCTTCTTTTTGAATGGTCAGGCGTGACACGGCACCTGCAGCAGCAGCCACAATGACACCTGCCAGCAGCCCGCCAATTGTCATGGGGATCAGTTCCAGGCCAAAGAAAAGAAACCCCAGTGCCACGCCCGGCAAAATGGCGTGGGACATGGCGTCTCCAGTCAGGCTCATGCGCCGCAGCATGAGAAAAACGCCCACTGGGCAGGCGCTTAGCGACAACATCCAGGCGCCAGCCAATGCTCGCTGCATAAACGCGTAGGTGGCAAATGGTTCGATAAACAGCTGGTGTACGGCTGACATCAGGCCGGCCTGGTCTGTGCGTGGGCGTCTGGCATCGTGTCATTCGCCGTTTCTGTAATGACACACCAGGGTGCGTGTTCATTCCATGATTCGTGTTGTTGCCTGGCCAGAGCCAGGTTGTCCGGAGTCAACGTGGCCTGTGTCTCCCCCCAGGCAATCAGCTCGCGCGCCAGCAACAGGGTCTGTGGAAAGTGCGCCCGTACCAGGTCCAGATCGTGCACCACCACCAGCACGGTGCGACCTTCGTGCTGCCATTGCTTGATCAGCACCAGCAAGGCATCCAGTGTATTGGCGTCAATGGCGTTGAAGGGCTCATCCAGCAAAATCAGATTGGCGTTTTGTACCAACACCCGGGCAAACAGGGCGCGCTGTACCTGGCCGCCCGACAAGGTGTCCAGCCCGCGACGCTCAAACCCCTGCAGTCCCACGGTGTGTAGAGCGTCGGCAATAGCCGCACGATCTTGTTGACAGTGCCGGCCCAGCAGTCCGCGTCTGGGCCAAAGGCCCAGGGACACCAGACTCCATACATCAGCGGGAAAGCTGCGATCCAGCTCGGACTGCTGGGGCAGGTAGGCAATACGCTGTTTACGCGCTATTTGACAGCGCCCCGTCATGGGCCGAAGCGCACCAACAATACCTTTGAGCAGCGTTGACTTGCCCGATCCATTGGCGCCGACCAGAGCAGTGAGTGTGCCCTGATGTACCGTGCCATTTAGGTGATGTACGGCAGCATGGTGGCGATAACCGAGTGTGTAATCAGTGAATTGAATGCAGGCCTGAGACATGGCAGGACGGACGGTGAGGTTCCAGGAAGCTAGACATGTAATGTTATTACATATCAGATTCCCTGTCATGCCTAAGTCCAAATTGTTGAATGACCCTGACAAGAAATGTAACTGCTTCACTATTCTTGACATGTTACGGTGCTTGAAACCCTGTGAATGAACGTACCAATCATGTCCGGGGCTGTGTATCGGGCTGTCTGCGTGGTAGGTCCATACGCATTCACGGCTTGTACGGTCCGGCTTTCCAAAGAACAGAAAATCTTAATCAGGAAGAGGGGTACCATGCGCACGCTCGTGTTCTATCGAATCTTCAAGGTGGTGGGTTACGTCACTTTGCTGCTCCTTATTCTGGGCATCGCCTATACCAGTTACATAAGCATCAGCCATTGGCACGGCATTGGCGTTTAAAGGGAGGGCACCATGAATAAACGATAAACCCGTCTTTTTGCGGCTGCATCCACCGCCATTGCCACCCTGATTTTTTTGGTGCTGACGGTTGACAGTCATCGTCAATTTCCTGGCCTGACCAATTCGGACCAGCTTAGCGATGAGGTGATTCGTGGCCAGGATGTGTGGCATGCCAACAACTGCATTAACTGCCACACCATACTTGGTGAAGGCGCATACTACGCCCCTGATCTGACCAAGATCACGCAAATGCGGGGCGCGCCTTACCTGACCGCCTTCCTGAAAGACCCGTCACAGTTCTACGATGAAGAGCGCCATCGGCGGCTGATGCCCAACCCCAATCTTGATGACGACGAAATATCTGACCTGATTGCGTTCATGGACTGGGTAGCCAATGTCGATAACCAGAACTGGCCGCCCCGGCCCATTCTGGTCAAGGGGACGTCACTGCCCGGCGCCGACCTGTCCGTGGCACAACAGGCTGACAAAGGCGAAGAACTGCCGCCAGGCGCCACACCAGTCAGTGCGGGTAAAGATCCGGTTGCTCTGGGTGAGGTCGTCTTCCGGTCCGCTACCCCCGCCTGTACGGCGTGTCACTCTATTGCGCCAGACGTAAACATGGCAGGACCCACTCTGGCAGGGCTGGCAGACCGGGCAGAGGACATCATTGACTCGTCCGACTATGAAGGCAATGCCGCCACGGCCGAAGAATTTATCCACGAGTCCATTGTTGCGCCCAGTGCCTATCTGCACCCGGGCGAGATGTATTCAGCCGAAGGCAAGTCCTTCATGCCCGCCACGTACGGGGAAACGCTCAGTTCAGAAGAGCTTGAGCACTTGGTCGCCTACCTTGCCAGTATCAAATAATAGTCGCCAACGCATAACAAACTAAGACTACATCGACACATTATCGGGGAATCGTCATGCGCTATAAGTCACAAGCTGTCGTCTACTGGTATTTTGCCCTGGCTCTTATCCTGTTTGGCCTGCAGCTAGTCTTCGGCCTGTTGTCGGCCAGCAAATACCTGGGGCCGGACCCTTTACTCAATGTCATGGCGTTTGACGTCACCAAGACTGTCCATACCAATCTGCTGATTGTCTGGCTGCTCACAGGGTTCATGGGGGCCACGTACTGGCTGGTCTGTGACGAATCGCGTACCGAACTGCATAGCCCCCGTCTGGCGTACATACAGCTTATCTTGTGGACGGCAATGGGCTTGACTGCAGTAATCGGCTACCTGTTTGGCTATGGCACGGGCAACAAGATGCTGGAGCAGCCTCTGCCACATAAAATTGTGATTGTGATCGTCATGCTGATGTTTCTGTATAACGTGGGCATGACGATCAAACGCTCAGGGCGCTTTACCACGACGGAAGGGGTGCTGTTACTGGGCCTGGGCAGCTCGGCGGTGCTGTATTTGCCGGCGTTGCTGCACTATGAAAACTATATCGTCTCAATTTTCTATCGCTGGTGGACCATCCATTTGTGGGTCGAGGGCGTATGGGAAATGATCCAGGCATCGTTTCTGGCGTACCTGCTGATCCGGCTGTCCGGTGCTGACCGCGAGATCATGGAGAAGTGGCTGTACGTGATTGTCGGCCTGGTGTTTATTGCGGGCATATTGGGTACCGCACACCACTATTACTGGATAGGCGTGCCGCATTACTGGTTGCCACTGGGCGGCTTTTTCAGTGCGCTTGAGCCCCTGGCACTGCTGGGCATGGCCATGTATGCCTACTACGCCATGCGGCGCTCGGGCATGCGCCACCCCAATACGCTGGCCTTGCACTGGACGCTGGGCAGTGCCATCTTTGGCCTGTTTGGTGCCGGTCTGCTGGGGCTGGCCCACACATTTCCCGACATCAATAAATGGACGCACGGCACCCTGATCACTGCCATGCACGGCCATGCCGCATTTTATGGTGCGTATGCCATGATCGTGCTGGCCATGATCTCGTATATTTTGCCGCATCTGGTGCATGATCGGCGTATCCAGGGCTCCAGCGTTGGCTACTGGGCATTCTGGTTGCAAATCAGCGGCATGTTCGGTATGACGCTGTCGTTTGCGACGGCTGGTATTGGGCAAGTCTACCTGGAGCGTGTGTTGGGCATTGGCTACCTTGATGTCCAACTGAAGATTCAGGTGCATTTTGTGATGCTGGTTGCCTGCGCTGCCCTGTTTGCCATTGGTGTGGCCCTGTATATCTATGATTTCTTCCGCTATGCGCCCAAGCTGCAGCAAACAGAAGGCGACATCGAGCATGACTATGGCTCACAAATGACGGGGACCAAGGCATAAATGGATACCGCTGCATCACCCAACGTGATTTCGGCACAGCACGCCCTGACGGCGGCTGACGCCGAACCCTACTACCTGCCTTATGCGGACGAAGTCACGGTGTTTGAGCAGTGCCATCAACACCAGTTGGCGGTCATGCTTAAGGGCCCAACCGGCTGTGGTAAAACGCGCTTTGTCGAGCATATGGCTTGGCGTCTTCAGCGCCCGCTGATCACCATATCCTGCCATGATGATCTGACTACAAGTGATCTGATCGGGCGGTTTCTTATCCAGCACGATCGCACGGTATGGCAAGATGGACCGCTGACGCTGGCGGCACGTCAGGGCGCTATCTGTTACCTGGACGAAGTGGTCGAAGCGCGCCAGGATACCGTGGTGGTGCTGCATTCATTGACCGACCATCGGCGCAGTATCGCCCTTGAAAAAACCGGTGAACTGATCACCGCAGCGCCTGGTTTTCAGCTGGTTGTATCGTACAACCCCGGCTATCAGCGCATGCTGAAAGACATGAAGCCCAGCACACGGCAGCGTTTTGTAGCGCTGGATTTTGACTTTCCCTCGCAGGAGACTGAAGCCGCCATTGTGGCCCATGAGGGCGGGGTGGATGCCCTGACGGCTGCGAGTCTGGTCACCCTGGCGCATGCGCTGAGGGGGCTGCGCGATCGTGGCCTGGCCGAGGTGCCCAGTACACGACTGCTTGTGGCCGCCGCGCGATTGCATGCAGGCGGTATATCGCTTGAACGTGCCTGTCAGCTGGCCGTCATTGCGCCCCTGTCGGATGATGAAACGCTGATTGAAGCCATGAACGACCTGATCACGCTAACCTTCAACCGTTAAGCCATGGCCGAAGCCGAAGACGTCCTGACCGATGTGGCACGGCACGCCACTGTCTACGCACAAGGACTGTGGCGTCGGCGTCATTACGATCCCAATGCTCCCGACGCTGTCCGATTGATTGACGTTGCTGCGCGCATTGAGTTGCTGGTCGAAGCCGTGTTTGGCATGGCATACCCGTTGCGTGTCGCGCAGCCACCCGCACGGCGCGCGTTTCTGCGCCGGCTTTTCAGGCGTAATGATCTGCCGCCGCCCCGGCGCGCGGTGCCGGCCACCAATGACCGGGCTATCTGGCTGCCTGGCGATTTGGGCCTGACGGATAGCGAGCTTGCGCTACGGCGTTTCCGGTTGCTGGCGCTGCGTCAGGCCGTGCGCGCTCAGCGGGGCAGTGCGGCCACGGCGGCCACTACGCAGTCCGTACCCGAATACGCACTGTACACATTGCTCGAGGCTCACGCTGCCGACATCGTGCTGTTGCGCCGGCTTCCCGGGGTTAGTAATGATTTGCAGGCCCTGGCCATCGACGCCCGGCAAGGGCGGCCCGATCAGCAGGCAATCCGTGCTCATTACCTACCTTTGGAAAATCTGTTGTGCGGTTTTTTAGAGCACTGGTCGTCGGGTATGGATCTGCCAATTGCAATCCCGGCATCACATTATGCTACCCCCGCTGATACGCTTGCGCTGGCACGAGCGCTAGGCCCCACATTGATGGAAGAAGGGGGCACATCCCGCGATTGGGGCGATGCGGCGTTGGTGCTGGACGACTGGACAGGTACCTATTTATCGCCGCAAGGAGATGGGGATATTGACAGGCGCCCAGGCGCCCAAGATGAAGATGAAGACACTGGGCCGACGCACAGTGCCCGCCTGGATCGTCGTCCCACCATACGCAAGCCCGTTCAGGATGAAGATGACAGGGAGCAGGGCGCCTGGATGATACATAGTGGGGCGCCCACCGAGCATGCAGAAGATCCCATGGGCATGCAAAGGCCTACTGATCGCGATGACGAAACACCCGCCGAGGAGTTTGCTGATTCAGTCTCAGAACTGGCCGAGGCTCGCCTGGTGAGTACGCCTGAGCGTGCCCGCGATGTACTGATCTCAGATGATCCGCCAGAGGCACGAGCTAAGGATATGGTCAGGACCAAAGAATCTGATGCCCGGAAGTTGCAGTATCCGGAGTGGGATTACCAGGTAAACGGCTACCGGACGCCCGGCACAACGGTACACCTACTGCCACCGGCGCTAGGGCCGCTGCAATGGGTAGACCAGACGTTGCAACGGCATCGCGCATTATTATGGGCAATCCGCCGCCAGTTTGAGATGTTGCGCCCATCGCGCACATGGCTCAGGCGACAGCCTGATGGTGCCGAGCTGGACATAGACGCCTGCATTGACGCTTTTTCGGAGCGGCAGGCGCGGGGCCGCATTCCTCAAAACCTATATCAGACCGACTACCGCGGCAAGCGCGATACGGCCATCATGCTGTTGATTGACATCAGCGGCTCAACAGATTCCTGGCTGTCCAGCAATCAGCGCATCATTGATGTGGAACGTGAAGCGTTATTGCTGGTATGCAACGCTTTGGAGGCCGCCGGTGATCCTTACGCTGTTCTGGCATTTTCGGGTGAGGGGCCGCATGGCGTCACCATACAGACCATTAAGGAGTATCGTGAGCATTATGGTCAGGAGACAGCACAACGCATTGCTGCGCTGGAGCCTGATCGCTATACACGCACGGGTGCGGCATTGCGACACGCAACAGCCATGCTGATGCAAGAGCCCGCCCAACACCGTTTATTGTTGCTGTTGTCCGATGGCAAGCCCAACGATGCCGATCAGTATGAAGGCCGTTATGGTGTGGAAGACATGCGGCAGGCAGTTAACGAAGCACGGCTACAGGGCGCCTTTCCATTTTGTCTGACCATAGACTGGCAGGCCGCCAACTATTTGCCCGCTATATTTGGTGCACACCAATACGCGTTGCTGCCTAAATCAGAGCACTTGCCCAACATCCTGCTTGACTGGACACGACGGCTGTTGCTGCATTGACGTGGCGTAAATAAAAAAGAGCCCCAACGATTGTTGTTCGTTGGGGCTTTGGGAAAGGGCGTCATTGCATGACGCTCGTGCTTAAATCTATTATGAGGCAAAAGCCTTATCAGCAGGCTGATCGTTGTCATCGCTGCGTTGTCGCTGCAGCAGCCAGACTACGCCAAGCAGGGCGAGGCCGGTTATGCTGATGACCAGATCAGGAATGATCAGACAAATACCCGCTGCAAAAAGAACGATACGCTCAAGCTTGCGGGACACGCGAATATAAAATCCAATCATGGAACTACTGACTGCCGCCATGCCCAGGATGGCTGTGATAACCGCCAGAATCAGGGGCACTGCTGTGACGTCGTGCATCACCAGGATGGGGTTGTAGACCAGGATGTAGGGAACGATAAAGGCGGCAATGGCCAGCTTGACTGCAGTGACGCCACTCTTGAACGGGTTTGCCCCGGCAATGCCCGCCCCGGCGTAGGCGGCCAGGCAGACTGGCGGTGTAATGTCAGCCACAATGCCAAAGTAGAAAACAAACATGTGCACAGCAATAGGTGCAAGATCAAAGCCGTTGATGAGCGCTGGTGCCGCCACCGTGGCCGTGACCACATAGTTTGCCGTGGTCGGCAGCCCCATACCCAGTACCAGACAAGCAATCATGGTAAAGAACAGCGCCAGAAACAGATGGCCGCCAGAGAGCGCGATAATACTGGTGGCGAACTTGGCTCCCAGACCGGTCATGGATACCACGCCGGCAATAATGCCTGCTGTGGCTACCGCAGCGATAACCGGCAAAGCAACGCGGGCACCCTGTTCCAGCACATAAATAAGCTTGCTGAAATTCATGCGCGTTTCCTGGCGAACCAGGCTGACAATAAATGTAGCTAGGATGCCCATGATGGCTGCACGCTGTGGTGTATACCCAATCACGACCGTACCAATAATGATAATGAGCGGCAGCAACATATAGCCGTAGCGCAGCATCTGTTTTTTGACGTCGGGCAACTCAGAACGTGGCAAGCCGATAATTTTCAGGCGCTTGGCTTCAAAATGTGTGCCGATGAAAATACCCAGAAAATACAGGCTGGCCGGTATGATTGCGGCTGCCATGACCACGGCATACGATACGCCCAGATACTCCATCATGATAAAGGCCGCTGCCCCCATAATGGGCGGCATGATTTGCCCGCCTGTGGATGCGGACGCCTCCGTACCGGCAGCAAACTCGGGCTTGAAGCCTGCGTTTTTCATCATGGGAATGGTGAAGGAGCCCGATGCAACGGTATTACCTACCGAACTGCCTGAGACCATGCCTTGCAGGGCGCTGGCTACTACAGCGGCCTTGGCTGTACCGCCTGTAAACCGGCCGGTCAAGCCAAAGGCCAGGTCGTTGAAAAATTGCCCAATACGCGTATGCACCAGCATGACGCCAAAGAACAAGAATAGATAAATGTATTTGGCGGAAATCTGGATGGGAGTGCCGAACACGCCGCTATCGCGATACCACAACTTGGTGGCCACATCGGCAAGCTCGTAGCCCTGATGCGACAAGATCCGGGTGGGAATGTAGTTGCCAAACAAGGCATAGCTCATCATGACAGCAGCCACAATGACGATAGGCACACCAACAGTGCGGCGCGTAGCTTCAAGCAGAAGCAAGATGCCGGCAACTGATAAAAAGGTGTCGTATGAAGAGTATCCCCAGGTGATGCCCTGCAGCAGTTCATCAAAGTTCGTGACCTTGTAGAACGTCACGTACATGGCCACAAAAGCCAGGATCACGTCATACCAGGGGACGGTGGTTTGTATGAGTTGTTCACCTTTCTTGCGGGGAAACAGCAAAAAAATCAAGCCCAGTGCAATGCCCAGGTGCACAGCACCCTGCTTTTGCGACGGGAAGGTACCGTAGTACCCAGTGTAGAGGTGGAATATGGTTAGCGCGACCCCTAAAAAGGTGACCACCCAGGCCCACACACCAATTTTTTCACGAATATTGCTTTCGCGGTCGTATTTTTGCAGCAACGCTTTGGCATTTTCCTCGGCATCCTGCGTTTGCTGGGTTTGAGTCACAGGGCTTTCACTGTTAACCATGATTACGGTTCCTTTTCCAGAACGGGCGCCGGAAGTTGCCTGAAAGGCTACGATGCCGCGCTAATAGACGTACCATTTGCGCACAAAAGCGCATGCCCACGACGGCTGCCCGTCTGGCGCCAGGCTGCGGGCACTGAAAAACAGATAGTGTGCTTGGGGGTTGCCCCAAAGGGGCATTAATTAGTCGTATTGGTGCCATGGCATGCATGCCCCTGGGCAGAGAAGCAAGGGGCCGAAGCCCCTTGCCTGCTTTCATGGTGCAACCGCATGCGGCATGGTTATTATTTGGCTATGTCGTCAAGACTGCCAATTTTAGTGCTTTCGCGGGTGACGATTTGTACGACTTCGGGGTAGACATGACCAATGAAGGCGGCGTTTTCAACTTTCTTGCCTTCGAATTCGCCCTCGCCATTGATGGCGTCCAGCGCGGGCACATGCACGGCCATACCAACGTCCATGCTGCCCCGGCTGATCGTAGCCAGGTTTTCAAGTGAAGCGCCCGTTTCAACGTTAGTGAAATTGCCATCAGCATGCTTGTTCCAAACGTTAGCGATCTCGCCGCCCAGCGGGTAGTAGGTACCACCCTGGCTGCCTGTACCCAGTGTGAACTCATCCTTGCGGTTGTCGGCATCAGCGCTGAGTTCAGCGACCGGTCCATCAACTGTCAGGCCCTGTTCTTCGTAGTAGCGCTTGGCGCCTGGGTGGATGGGCAGACCATCAGCCCCGTTGAGGGCGTTTTCCAGCGTCATTTGTGCGCCCTGGGCGTGTGTGATTTCGTCGGCGTTATCCACCATGGCCTTGGCAAGCTGGTAGCCCAGTTCTTCGTCAATGGTGTCTGTATTGGCGACCATCACGGCAAACGCAGCGATAGTGGGGACATCGCTATCTAGGAAGTCGTACGAATCCTGGGGTATGTCAAAGCGCTGGTAGCCGCTTTCTTCTTCGGCTTTTTCAATGACCGAGTCAGAAAGGCCAAGCATGACGACATCACCTGTTGATGCCTGCAGGCTTTCGATACTGCCGGCCGGCACGCCCAGAATACCGATGGAGATGTCAATGTTGCCGTCCTGAACCAGATCGGCAGCGTTGCCAAAACCTTCCTGAAAGGCTTCGTAATCGCCGTCCTGAAGGCCATAGGCCTCAAGGATGACACGAGAAACCGAGTTGGTTTCACTGGCTGGGGGGCCAATGGCGATTTTGGCTGCATGGGCGCTGCCATACATGGCAAACATGGAGGCCACGCCTGCCAAGGCAAAGCGTGTCAGGGTTTTTTTGGTCTTTATCATCAGTGTCTCCTGTGTTCGGAATTGTGGGTGCCAACGCGTTTCTTTTGAGCCCGGTGATTATTGCACCGGATTTATTGAAGGCCTGGGCATCCCAATACTGGCTTCTATATTGGCCGGCTTAGCCATGTGCACTGACCGGCCAACAAGAAACGCTACAAACGTGTTGTACGAGTGTATTTATCACAGTCTGTGTCCGTCAAGACAAAAGGTGCTTAGTAAGTATTAATCCTAGGCGCGTTTTTCGTCACCATGGATCATATCCATCGACGCACGGTATGTTTATAGCGTTCAAACTCAATACCAAAGCGCTGGCGCAACGCGCGCTCTTCCGGCACGATCTGCAAGCGCGTGATAACAATAACAAATAAGAATGGAAAGGGCAGTGCGGCAATATTGGCCAGATAGCATGCCCAGCCTACCAGCATGATGAACAGGCCCAGATACATGGGGTTGCGGCTGTACTGATAGATGCCATAGCGTACCAAAGATTGTGCGGTTTCAGGGTGCGGTTTCAGGGCGTCTTGGGTCTGCCGTAGTGCGAGCCCGCATAAAAGACACGACGCCGATTGTACTTATTGCCGCGCCGGCTATTGCCAGTGCAACTGCCAGTAGTTTGTGCTGGGTAAAGGGGCTATGCAGGCCATGAAAGCCCCATGAGACGGCCCACATCAGTAAGGCTGTTGCCAACGTGATGACTGGTGGTGGAATCCTGAGCTCGAGTTGTTGGATGAGGGTTGCCATCAAAATAGCCTCTGGTGGTCCAGGTACTTTAATAGTACAAGCCGTTTCTTACTTTGCTAATGCGACAATGTCACCTTTGCGACACTTGCACTATTGTCTCCTTTTGAACTGACTTTTGACGTTTTTAAATATGGACCCCTTATCGCTGATGCATGGGAGACTGAGTTCCCTCCCAGTTTACTGGAGGCCTTTTCTAAAAAGATTGACTGCTGAATGCAAAACAGACGGTACTGCTCTATCTTTGCGCACGCTGCTTTTCGCTATGCGGGATATGCCTTACGGACGGCCGATCGATAGGGGGGATAAAGTTCGTGACTGCATCACCCAATGGCGTGGAACATGTTCTGCTAAGCATTTTGCTGCTTATGAGCTGTTGGAAGCCTTGGGCCATTCCCCCAAATTGTGGTTAGCGTGCTATCAGCTTGACTTTTCCAATCCGTATTATTCGGATGCACTCCGAATACAAGCTAAAAATCAAAAAGTCTATGATGTCCACAATTTTCTCACATGCCAGCTGAACGGAACTACCAGAATCATCGACATTACGTTTCCGGTTAGTCTTGGCAGTATCGGTCTGCCGGTAACTGAGCAATGGACTGGTAATGAAAATTTTGTTCTTTGCTGCGACTGTGAGGAAACACGTCAGATAAAGAGGATTGAGGACGCGGACGATAAGAAGCAGGCTTGGTTACGTGAGCTGAACACTCATGAGGCGTTAGTGCTTCGTGAGACGGCAATTCAAGAACTAATGCAAATAGCAACGCAGGCTTAATTTGAACTGCTACTTTTGTATTTGGCGTTGTTAGTGCTGGATGAATGGGTGGCGCAGGTTATTGCGAACATAGTGATAGCGCGTGCGGAATCAGAATAAAAACATTTTCTTACGTCGTCAGTCTTATTCTGGGGCATGCTATAAATCAGCACGTTGGCTGCATTAACGCCGAAGTTAAAGGGGTATGAGCTAATTTTGGCTGAATATGGCCGATGTGGTCCGCTGTTGTCTCAGTCATGTTTTTCTATCATGGGTGCCGTTCTGTAAATTGTTCAGGAGACGCCATGAAAGCCCAGACAGACGCCCTTGAATCCGCTGGTAGTTGGAGTGAAGAATCAGTTAGTGCCCTATTTGCGCGGCCTTTTAATGATCTGCTGCTAGACGCTCAAGCAACACATCGCAAGTTTCATTCTGCCAACACCGTACAGGTATCGAGGCT
>DAHVSI010000066.1 GCA_027324645.1 Castellaniella sp.
TTTGGGGATGGTCGATATCACCCAACTGCTGGTGATGTCCGGAGTTTTCCTGTCTATCCCTTATGCCTTTTTTCGGGAGCACCACGTTGGCGTGGATTTCATTACCGACACCCTGCCGCCCCGTGCACTGGCCGGTCTGAAATGTGTGGTGGCTATCGCGGGTCTGGTCTTTATGGGGGCCTGCGGTCTGTATGCCTGGGACCAGGCCACGCAGCAGGTCAATATTGGAGATGTCTCGCAAACCGCGGGCATACCCATGGTGTGGTACTGGGCGCCGTTACTCACCGGATGCGCCCTGTCTGTTTTGGCCTGCCTGTTCATGGCAGTACGCTTTGCCGGTCAGGCAGTCAGGCCAGCACAACCAGCAGCAAACGCTTGAGGCAAAGGTAACAGGGTTATGGAAGGAGCAGCACTGGGGCTGGCAGGTTTTGCCTGCGTTGTTGTCCTGATTTTCATGCGGATACCTGTAGCCATAGCCATGGGGCTGGTTGGTGGCCTGGGGTATATCCATATCAACGGCTATCCCAGCTTTGCCTTCATTGCCGGGCAGGTGGCCTTTGACGCAACGTTTCCTTACAGCCTGTCGGTTGTCCCATTATTTGTCATGATGGGCGTGTTTGCCGCGCACTCGGGCCTGTCGGGCAGCTTATACGATAGCGTGACCGCCTTTCTGGGCCATTTTCGCGGCGGCCTCGCTTTGGCAACGGTGGGCGCCTGTGGCATTTTCAGCGCGATCAGTGGATCAAGCATCGCCACGGCGGCTACGCTGGGTCGTGTGGCCATCCCCGAGATGCGCAAGCACGGCTACCAGGATTCCCTTGCTTCTGCGGCGGTCGCGGCGGGAGGGACCCTTGGAGTCATGATTCCTCCTTCGGTCTTGCTGCTTATTTATGGGTTGCTGACCGAGCAGTCCATCGGCAAACTGTTCATGGCAGGTCTAGTGCCTGGCCTGCTGGGCATCGTGCTGTACATGCTCACTGTGCTGTGGGTCGTACGCCGGCAACCCGAGTCCGGGCGTGGGACACAGCGTGCCACGTGGACGCAGCGCATTCGTTCCGTGCGCGCCATCTGGAAAGTCCTGATTCTGTTTGCCGTTGTATTGGGCGGCATGTATCTGGGCTGGTTCTCACCCACCGAAGCCGGTGCCGTCGGGGCAGCGGGCGCTCTGTTATTGTCTGTACTAGGCAGGCATCTCACGCGTGACACGTTCAGGGCGGCGCTGACTGAAACAGCACTGACTACCGGCATGATCTTCATGATCCTGATCGGCGCGGCCATGTTCAATTATTTTATTGAAGCCAGTGGCCTGACCGACGCCGGGATCACGTATGTGGAGGAACTGGGCTGGCCACCATGGGCTGTCATGGCGGCGCTCATGATCTTTTATATTATCCTGGGCTGCTTCATGGACAGCATGTCCATGATCCTGCTTACCATCGGCGCCGTCTTTCCTCTTGTGACGTCACTGGGTTTTGACCCAATCTGGTTTGGCATCATGCTGGTTACGGTGGCCGAAATCGCCATGATCACGCCACCCGTCGGCATGAATCTGTTCGTGTTGCGCGGTGCCGTCGATAACCTGAACATGGCGCATCTTATGCGTGGTGTGGCGCCGTTTGTTGGTGCCGATATTGTGCGACTGCTTATTCTGGCAGCGTTTCCAATTCTGGCGACGTGGCTGCCCTCGCACATGACCTGATTCATTCTGGAGGTCTTTATGCCTTCTAACAGCATGTCGAATCCGTCACTATCTCGCTGTCCTGTCAGCCATGAGGTCGACCAGGCGGCGGCTCAGACCAGTGCGTGCCCCTTTGCTGCACAGACGGAAAGCTTCGATCCATTCCAAGACGCTTACATGGAGAATCCCTCCGAGTTCGTGCGCTGGGCGCGCGAGCAAAAGCCTATTTTCTACAGCCCCAAGCTGGACTATTGGGTAGTGACGCGGTACCAGGCGATCAAGGATATTTTTCGGGATCCCCATACATTTAGCCCATCCAACGTCCTTGAACCCGTTGGCGAGCCATCTGAAGAAGTGGCCAGTATCCTGAAGCAATACGACTACCGCATGAACCGGACGCTGGTCAACGAAGACGAGCCGGCGCATATGGCCAGGCGCAGGGTGCTGATGGAGCCTTTTACCCCCGAGTACCTGCGGCCACTCGAGCCCCAGATCAGGAAAATGGTCTCGCATGCCGTTGACCAGTTCATTGATGACGGCAGGGTAGACTTGGTCAAGCACCTTCTGTGGGACGTACCATTTTCAGTGGCACTCGAATTCCTGGGAATTGACGATGATTCGGACCGGGAAACCATGCATCAGTTTTCCATTGCCCACACAAAAAATGCATTTGGCAGACCGACGCCTGAAGAGCGTGTCAGTGTCGCACACACGGTGGGGCAGTTCTGGCAGTTTTCTGGACAGGTACTGGAAAAAATGAAGCGCACACCGGATGGTCCGGGCTGGATGCGTTATTCCATCCGCCAGCAAAAGGAACATCCGGACGTGGTAACGGATTCCTATCTGCACTCCATGATGATGGCGATTATTGTGGCGGCGCACGAGTCCACGGCCTTTGCTGCAGCCAATGCCTTGCGTTTGCTGCTTGAACACCCGGATGCCTGGCAAGATATTCAGGACAATCCAAAGCTTATCTCGCCTGCTGTCGAAGAGAGTCTTCGTCACAATGGCTCCATTGCTTCCTGGCGCCGCCGTGCCCTAAAGGATGTCGTCATAGAAGGAGTAGAGGTCCCCAAGGGCGCACGCCTGCTGATGGTCGTCCAGTCAGCAAACCACGATCCACGCCAGTTTGCGGATCCCGATTTTTTCGACATCAGGCGGGACAATACGGTTGAGCACCTGACCTTCGGCTTTGGCATGCATCAATGTCTGGGCAAAAATATCGGCCGGATGGAAATGCAGATCATCATTGATGAACTGTCGCGCCGGCTGCCACACATGCGCCTTGCCAACCAAGAATACGAGTACGTACATAATCTAGCCTTTCGTGGTCCGCAAAACCTGGTTGTTGAGTGGGACCCCGCCAAGAATCCCGAGCGTACAGATCCGTCCGTGCGCAATTCAACGTACGAGGTCCGTCTGGGTGCACCGCTGGCCAAGGACGTGGTCAGAGACTTGCAGGTACAGGACGTGCAGCCCGTTGCGCAGGACATCGTCCGGCTGCGCGTTGCGGCTCCGAACGGCCAACGCCTGCCGCAATGGGCCCCCGGTGCCCACATTGATGTTGAGTGTGGCAATACGGGCCTGGCTCGCCAATATTCGCTTTGCGGCGATCCGGACGACCGGCATGCCTGGGAGTTTGCCGTGTTGCGTGACCCGGCTAGCCGCGGCGGTTCCACATGGATACACGAACACGTTCAGGCGGGCATGCCCTTGCGTGTGCGCGGGCCACGCAACCACTTTCACCTGGATGAAAGCTTCAGTGGCACGCTGCTGTTTGTGGCCGGCGGGATTGGCATCACGCCCATTATGGCCATGGCGCGTCGTGCAGACCAACTTGGCCTCGATTATGAAGTGCACTATAGCTGTCGCAGCCCTCAGGACGTTGCCTTCGAGGCGGCCCTAAAGGCTTTGCACGGCGACCGGCTGCATTGCTATGTAAGCAGTCAGGGCAGTCGCAATGATTTTTCTGCCATGCTTGCTCGGGCAGGAAACAACGTCCAGATTTACGCCTGTGGTCCGGAACGCATGCTGTCAGGCCTTGAAGACGCGGTAAACGCCAGTGGCTTGCCGGATAGCGTGCTGCATGTGGAGCACTTCTCCAATACCCATGCCATTCTAGACCCGGAAAACGAGCAGGAATTCACGGTAGAGCTCAAACACACTGGCCTGACCCTAACGGTGCCCAACGACAAGACACTGCTTGACGTACTGCACAAGAAAAACGTTGATGTGCAAAGTGACTGTGAAGAGGGCTTGTGCGGCACATGTGAAATTGGCGTGCTAGAAGGGGACGTTGACCACCGGGATAGCGTGCTCAATGCGGCTGAACGACGCGACAATACACGCATTATGGCTTGCTGTTCGCGTGCCAAAAGCAGCCGCCTGGTGCTTGAGCTCTAGGCCAAAAAAGAATCCGCTCATGATACGGCCTGAGCACGTGGCATGAGCGGATAGGGATTGTTGCGTTGCTATTGCGGCGTCGGCCTGTTATTCGCCCAAAAAGTTAGGCTGGCGTTTTTCCAGGAAGGCCTGCATGCCTTCCTGCTTGTCGCGACTGGCAAACAGGATTTGCACAGCCTTTCGTTCCATGGCCAGGGCGGTTTGCAGGGGCGCATCTTCGCCGTGAATGATGACCTCTTTAATTTGTGCAATGGCGATGGGTGGCAGGCTGGCAATATGCTGTGCCATTTTTTGCGCTGCGGGCATGACCTCGGCATCGTCCACGAGCTTGCTGACCAGGCCCAGGGTATAGGCGTCTTCCGCTTTTAACAGGTCGCCGGTCAGGCAAAGATGCATTGCCTGGAATTTACCCAATGCCCGTGTCAGGCGTTGGGTGCCGCCTGCTCCGGGCATAATGCCGACGCGCACCTCGGGCTGGCCAAAGCGCGCGCCCCGTCCCGCTATGATGATGTCAGCGTTCATGGCCAGTTCAAGCCCGCCGCCCAGCGCATAGCCGTTGACTGCCGCGATCACGGGTACCGGGCATTCGCCCACAGCGTTCCATAGACGCTCTGTATGGCGATGGTACATCTCAATCGTGCCAATGCGAGACATATCTTCAATGTCGGCTCCGGCCGCAAACGCTTCATCGTTGCCTGTCAGGATGACGCAGCGCAAGGTCTTGTCGTCTGTAAACGAACGAAAGGCCTGTGCCAGCTCATGGCGAATACTCAGGTTCAGGGCATTGCGGACCTGCGGGCGATTGAGGGTGACCACTGCCACCCCAGGCTGGGTTCGATCCACAATAATATCGGAGAAACAGGGGGTTTTGTCTGTCATGATTATTTAGGCTTTTTCAATCACCATGGCAATTCCCTGCCCCACACCAATACACATCGTGCATAAGGCCCGGTTGAGTTCCTGCTCCTGCAGCTCGAGTGCCGCCGTAAGAACCAGGCGCGCGCCCGACATGCCCAGGGGGTGGCCCAGCGCAATGGCACCGCCATTGGGGTTCACAAAATCGGCGTCATCAGGCAAGCCCAGCTCGCGCAAAACGGCCAGGCCCTGGGCTGCAAAGGCTTAATTGAGCTCGATCAGGTCAATATCCTTGATGCTCAAACCCAGGCGCGAGAGCAGTTTCTGGCTGGCGGGTGCAGGCCCGATACCCATGACCCGCGGTGCGACGCCTGCCACACCCATGGCACTGACGCGCGCCAGCGGTGTCAGGTTGTAGCGTTTGACTGCGTCGGCGGACGCAATAAGCAGCGCAGCGGCGCCATCATTGACACCAGATGCATTGCCTGCGGTAACGCTGCCGTTTTCGCGAAACGGTGTGCGCAGGGAGGCCAGTTTGTCCAGGGATGTCTGGCGTGGGTGCTCATCTTTATCCACGACAATGGGATCGCCCTTGCGCTGCGGAATGGTCACCGGGACAATCTCACGGTCAAACCGTCCGTTGGCCTGTGCGGCTGCAGCGCGTTCCTGACTGCGCAAGGCAAACTTGTCCTGGTCTTCGCGTGAAATATTGAAGTCTTCAGCGACGTTCTCAGCCGTTTCGGGCATTGAGTCAATGCCATACTGCTTTTTAAGAACCGGATTGACAAACCGCCAACCAATGGTCGTGTCAAACACTTCGGCTTGCCGGGAAAAAGCGGTGCTGGCCTTGGGCATGACAAACGGGGCGCGAGTCATGGATTCGACACCGCCTGCGATCATGACATCGGCTTCGCCGGCACGAATGGCGCGTGCAGCCATCCCAATGGCGTCCATACCTGACCCACACAAACGGTTAATGGTGGATCCGGGAACGGACTCGGGCAGGCCCGCCAGCAGGGCAGCCATGCGTGCGACGTTGCGGTTATCTTCGCCTGCCTGGTTGGCATTGCCCATCAGGACGTCGTCAATGGCTTCGGGATCCAAGCCGGGCACCCGGGTCATGAGCTCGCGAATGGTGTGGGCGGCCATGTCGTCCGGCCGTACGGCAGACAACGCGCCGCCAAAGCGGCCGATAGGCGTACGAACGCCTGCACAAATGTAGGCTTCCTGCATGATTATTCCCTATTAAAGTGGACAGTCTTTGGTGAATTCTGGGCGGCGTTTGGCACGAAGCGAATCCAGGCCTTCTTGCACATCGGGACCCTTGAAGCCCAGGAATTCGAGCGCCAGGGATGTATCGAAAGTGGGGCCGGCCATGCGCAGCCAGTTGTTAAGCGCATATTTGGTCCAGCGCAACGCAGTGGGGGAGCCTTTGGCCAGCTTGGTGGCGACTTTCAGGGCCCGTTCATGCAGCTCATCGGCTTCGGTGCACAGGGACACGAGTCCGATACGTTCGGCCTCCTCACCGCTTACCGGCTCGCACAGCATGAGGTAATACTTGGACTTGGCCAGGCCGCACAGCAGTGGCCAGACGATGGCAGCGTGGTCGCCAGCCGCGACCCCCAACCGTGTGTGGCCGTCAATGATGCGGGCGTCCTTGGCTGCAATGGAAATATCTGCCAGCAGGCCGGTAACCAAGCCGGCACCAACCGCCGGGCCGTCCATGGCGGATACGATTGGTTTGGAGCAGTTGATCACGTTGTAGACCAGGTCACGTGCCTCTTTCCAGACACGGGTGAGCGTGTTGAAATCTTCGGTCATTTCCTGCACCAGGTCCAGGTCGCCTCCCGAAGAGAATGCGCCATCCGAGCCACGGATAATCACGGCGCTCACGTTCGGGTCTGCGTCGATATCGCGCCAGATGGAAACGAGCTCGCCGTGCATGATGCTGTCGGCCGAATTAAGGCGGCCAGGGTTGGTCATGGTAATGCGCAAGACTCGTTCAGCGGGCCAGTCAAACTGCAGGCGCTGATATTTGTCGTAAACGGAATTGCTCATATCTTTTTTTCCCTGTCTTTCCAGTAAGGTTCACGTAATAGGTTCTTTTGGATTTTTCCAATAGGCGTTTTGGGGAATTCTGTGACGAATTTAATGAGGCGCGGCCGCTTAAAGCGTGCCAGCTTTTCTGCGCAATGTGCTTCCACGGTAGATTCGTCCAGCGTGCTGTTGGCATGCAGCAGTATGTATGCCACAGGTACCTCGCCCCACTTATCGTCGGGAATCCCAAACACGGCGCATTCGGCAACCGCTTCCAATCCGTAGATGGTGTCTTCGATTTCCTTGGGATAGATGTTTTCACCGCCCGAGATGATCATGTCCTTGGCGCGGTCGATCAGGGTGATAAAGCCTTCGTCATCCATTGTGGCCAAATCACCTGTAACCGCCCAACCATTGCGCCAGAATGTGCGTGTCTGTTCCGGCTCATTGTAGTATTCCAGCATGACGTTGGGTCCGCGTGAGGCCACTTCCCCTACTTCGCCGGGTGCGACAGGTACGCCCTGTTCGTCGACCAGCGCCACATCCACGTTGTACGCCTGACGACCAATTGAGCCCAGCTTGCGCTCAAGATGCCAGTAACGCAGCGAGGTGAGTACGCCCATTTCGGACTGGCCATAGATTTGGGTCATGCGCACATCCGGCAGCAGGCGCATCATCTCTTTTTGCACCCAGTCGGGCATGGGAGCGCCGGCAAACGACAGTTTGCGCCAGGTTGCCAGTTTTTTGATGTCCAGGGCTGGATCGCTGATCACCATGGCGGTCTGGGTGGGGACCATGAATGCGCCGGTCATACCGGTGCGTTCGACCATATTGATGAAGCCGTCAACACTCCACTTGGACTGCAGTGTGGTGGTGGCTCCCACCAAAACAGCAGGCTGGAACATGATGTTGAGCGCTGCAACATGGAACATAGGGGTCACGATGCCAATGACGTCACGCTCATCCAGCGCCTCTTCCATGGCAACCGTGTGAGCCGTGATGTAACGGTTTCGATGGCTGCACAGGACACCCTTGGGCCGACCCGTGGTGCCCCCGGTATAGGTCATTGAAAACGGATCGTCGAAATCGATGGCCACAGACGGTGCGTCGGAGCTGTGCTTGGCCAGATAGTCGTAAAACAGCGGATCGCTGCCGCCATCGCCAATACGCACATAGTTTTTGAGCAGCGAAGGGCGGCCCCGGATGGCATCGACTTTTGATTCCAGGCTGTCTTCATAGAACAGCGTGGTGACATCAGCCTTGTCGAGCACGTAGGTGAGGTCGTCGGGCTGGTACAGGGTTGAAACGTTGACCAGAACCGCACCAGAGCGGGCTGCGCCAAAAAACATGATGGCATATTCAGTGCGATTGCGGCTGATGATGCCGACTTTTTCGCCTTTTTTGATGCCGTTATCAATGAGAGCGTTGGCCATGCGGTTGGCTAGCGTGTCGAGCTCACGGTACGTCAGTGTCTGCTCTTCCCAGATAACCGCTGCCTTGTTGGGAAAGCGCTCGGCCGAGCGGCGCAGCATATCGCCGGTAAGCATGGGTGTTCTCCTGCTGAACGTTGTTAAAAGAGGTGCAAAAGCAAAAAGACTTGTCGACACCTATCGAACATCTTAAACTTAATTTGCGGAATATGATTTTGCTAGACGGAAATCCAAAATGATACCTGAATCCAAGGATCGCCAGTTTGTGGACGCGCTTGCCCGCGGGTTTGCCGTGCTTGAGTGCATGTCGCGTACCCAGCATGCCATGGGCAACGGTGAAATCGCGCGCTTGGTGGGGCTGCCGCCGTCGTCGGTCAGTCGCTTGCTGTACACGTTGTGCGAGCTGGGCTATGTGCGTCGCTCCACCTCGGGTCGCACTTACGAGCTGACGCCCAAGAACCTGACCCTCGGTTACCCGGTATTGGCCGGCATGTCGCTGCTCGATAGAGCCCGCCCCCATCTCAAGTCTATCAGCGAGCAAACCGGTGAAACGGTTGCCCTGGCTGTGCGCGATTCTCTGCATGTCTCTTTCATTGAGGTACTTCCGGGCACCAATTTACTGGCTGTACGCCTGGCCACGGGCGGGCGCCTCAGGCTGACCGTATCGGCTGCTGGTGTCGCCCTGGTTGCTGCGCTGTCCGAGCGTCGGCGCTGGTCAGTTCTGAACCGGCTGACGGCTGAAGCAAAAAAACGCAACGAAACGACTGAGCCGTTTGAGCAGGCACTGGCTGCATGCCGGGAGGCTGGATACGCGACGGTAAGAAACCTCTGGCAAGAAGGCGTGGGTGGCCTTGCCGTGCCCTTGTCATGGCAGGGCAAGGCAGCGGCGCTGACCATGCCCATATCAACAGGAAGTGTCAGCGCCGAACGTGCCAATCAGGAGCTGGCCCCTGTGCTGCTTGGGGCGGCCCGGCAGATTGGCTTGGCGCAGGTCTCTTAACCAGATTAGGCCGGTGTTTGTGCCGTCAGGCCAAGCTGCGCGCGTCGTCGTAACCACTGGCTGGGCCGGTAGCGGTCATCACCAGTCAGTTCTTGCAGATAGGTTAGAACGCTGTGTACCGTTTGCACGCCCAGACTGTCGCACAGCTCAAGGGGGCCTTTGGGGTAGTTCAGGCCCAATCGCATGGCCTTGTCGATGTCTTCGATTCCAGCAACGCCGGTTTGTGCCATTTCACAACCCAGGTTGGCCACCATGGCAGCAATGCGTGGCCCCACAAATCCGGGGGAATCCTTGATGACGCATACCTTGCGATGAGGCTTCAGGGTGGCAACGACGGCATCAATGACAGCGTTGTCGGCGCCCGGTGCCGTCATGAGTGTCACGCGTTGGCTGGTGTCGCCCAGGACATCAATCGCGATCACGCGTGCGGCCTGTTGTTGCATGTCGTGCTGATGAATGTAGCTGCTGCAGTCCTGGCCAATGGGTGCAATCAGTATGGGCGACTCGCCGTCGTCCTGTGCGGTTGTCTTGATGCCCAGCGTGCCCAGCAGTTCGTCAAGCGCAGGGGTGCTGTGTGGCACGACGATGGCTGAGGCAGGAGTGGCATCGGTGTGTGCATTGGGGTCGGGCTGCGTAGCGTCCTTCCCGTAATCGTAAAAACCGCGGCCGGTTTTGCGACCAAGGTTGCCCGTTTGCATCATGTAGCGATGCTGGGGTGTGGAACGCAGCCGCGGGTCGGCAAAAAAGTTGCCATGGATGAACTCGCTGACCGGAAAATTAACATCCATGCCTGTCAGGTCGGCAAGTTCAAAAGGCCCCATGCGGAAATGAAAGCAGTCGCGCATGATGGCATCGATTTGGGCGGGCGTTGCAACGGCTTCATGGGCAAGGGCCATGCCTTCGGTGGTATAGGCCCGTCCGCCGTAGTTGACCAGAAAGCCGGGCATGTCCTTGACGACAACCGGAGTGCGGCCCATCTTGCTGCCGGCATCCAATAACGTATCGACCACGGCCGGGGTGGTGTCGGGGCCGGGAATGATCTCAACCAGCTTCATGAGCGGAACGGGATTGAAGAAATGCATGCCGGCGATTCTGCTGCGGTGTTCGCAGCCGGCGGCGATCTGGCCAATGGGGATGGATGATGTGTTGGAGGCCAAGATCACTTCTGGACCAACCAGCGTCTCGAGCTCTTGAAACACAGCCAGCTTGGCGTCAATGTTCTCTACAATCGCCTCCACTATCAGGTCGCACTGGGCCAGATCTTGCATGCCTGAGGCAACATGAAGGCGTTGTGCGGTGCTGGCAACCTCTTCCTGGGACATGCGGCCTTTTTCAACCTGCCGGTCCAGGCGTTTCTGTATTTGTTCGCAAGCCGCCTTGGCGGCGCCTTCACGCGCGTCAAGCAAGGTGGCTTGCATGCCGCCCAGTGCCGATACATGCGCAATGCCGGTGCCCATGGCCCCCGCGCCGATAATGCCAACATGGCGAATGGGTTTAACGTGTTCTGTCATGATGAACCTTTTGCAATAAAGTAATGCTGATTAGAGCAGGCCCTGGACCAGGCCGCCATCGACAGGGATATTTTGAGACGTGATGTACGAGGCGTGTCTTGAGCATAAAAATGCACAGAGGTAGCCAAAATCGTCAGCGCGACCCAGGCGTTTCACGGGAATGGAATCTGCCATGCGCTGGCGTGCCTCATCAATGGATATGCCTTCACGCTCGGACTGCGCGCGGTACACGCGCTCCAGGGCGCCTGTGTCCATGAGGCCGGGCAGGATGCCATTGATGGTGATGCCGTAAGGCGCCACTTCTTTGGCCAGGGTGGACATTGCCCCAGTAAGCCCTGCCCGGACACTGGTTGCGAGCCCCATGTTGGGATAGGGTTCTTTGACCGTGAACGACGTGATGTTCACAATGCGGCCAAACTGTGC
>DAHVSI010000069.1 GCA_027324645.1 Castellaniella sp.
GCGGGGAATGGTGATTCGTCCGTGCCATGGTGCTCACGGACAGCCTCGGATACAGAAAACCGTTCGCCAAAATAGTGCGCCAGGCTTTCCAGGAACCGGGCGTCCGGGGTCCGCCGCTTTTGCGATAGTATGGGTGCATTCATTTCTAGTTCCTAGTAGGTGACGCTGGCTTGGCAACAAACCGGGCTGGGCCGCCAGATCAGGCAGCCTGTTCGGCACGCTGACGGCGGGTACGCACTGCCTTGGCCAGCCGTTCCAGCATTTGTACTGACGTGTCCCAATCAACACAGCCATCGGTAATGCTTTGACCATAGACCAAAGGCTTGCCCGGCGTCAGGTCCTGCCTTCCGCCAACAAGGTTACTTTCAATCATAACGCCAAAAATACGGGAATCGCCCTGTTCAATCTGGTCAGCAATGTCGTTTGTTACCTCAGGCTGACGACGGTAATCTTTACTGCTGTTTGCGTGGCTGACGTCGATCATGATGCGCGGCTCGAGACCGGCATTTTCCAGACCCTGCGCCGTGTCCTGCACATGTGTAGCACTATAGTTAGGCTCAGTGCCGCCGCGCAAGATAATATGGCAGTCGTTATTGCCCCGCGTTGACACAATGGCAGAATGCCCGCCCTTGGTGACTGAAAGGAAATGATGAGGCTGCGAGGCTGCCTTGATGGCATCGATTGCGATACGAATCGTGCCTCCGGTGCCATTTTTAAACCCCACGGGGCATGACAGACCGGATGCGAGTTCACGATGTACTTGGCTTTCGGTCGTGCGTGCGCCTATTGCGCCCCAGGACACCAGGTCCGCAATGTATTGCGGTGTGATCATGTCAAGGTATTCGCAACCCGCAGGCAGGCCTAATTCATTGACGTTAATCAGCAGCTCACGCGCGGTACGTAACCCGTGGTTGATATTGAAGCTGCCATCAAGACCCGGGTCGTTAATCAGGCCTTTCCACCCTACAGTGGTCCTGGGTTTCTCAAAATACACCCGCATGATGATTTCAAGATCCTCGCCCAACCGTTCGCGCTCTTTTTGTAAACGCCGTGCGTAGTCGATGGCTGCTTCAGGATTATGAATTGAACAGGGCCCAATGACCACGACAAGCCGATCGTCCTCGCCCGTCAGCATTTTATGGACAGATTGGCGAGCGCCATAAACGGTATGGGAAATCGCGGGACTACAAGGAAACTCGCGCATGACGTGTGCTGGCGGGCTCAATTCTTTGATCTCGCGAATACGCAGGTCGTCAGTATTATGGGACATGGTGGCTCCTCGGTTCATGTCAGCGGACCGGCGGAAACAAAAAAGCCGCCTGGCTGCGCTGGCGGCTTTTAAGGGAAATTTGGTTAGTTACTGTGTACAGTGCATCCCTTCTTCCACCAGCGGTGTCAGAAAACCAAAAAAATAAAAGGGAAATGCAAAGGATGCCTCGTACATAGTAGGACCATCATAGCACAATGCCGGCAAGATTCTCTTGGGATAAACACTAGCATGATTAACCCTGAATACTTTGGGTCGAAATGATTATCTGGTGTATGATTCTGCCAGAAATCATTACTAAAGCAACGAATAAAAAAATCAGGATGCGCAGCGTGATCGCCTGCTCACTCATGTACCTGGCACTCGCCAGAAAGGAGAACTTTATGATCTCGAAAAAAACGCTTTCCCAAACAGCTTTGGCCATTGCTTTTGGCACTACTTTTGCCGCTGGCGCTGCACACGGCGTCACCCTTGACGAACTCAAGGATAAGGGCCAGGTAAGAATTGCCGTGGCTAACGAAATTCCATACGGCTATACCGATATGGACGGCGAGACCAAGGGAATGGGACCGGATGTTGCCAAGCACATAATGAAGGAACTGGGCATCGAAAAAATCGATTGGGTCACAACCAACTTTGGTTCGCTTATCCCCGGCCTGCAAGCCGACCGCTTTGACATGGTGGCAGCAGAAATGGCCATCCTGCCCCAACGCTGTGAACAAGCCATCTATTCCGAGCCGGATAGCTCCTACGGCGAAGGCCTGCTGGTCGCCAAGGACAACCCCAAAGACATTCATTCATACGAGTCTTTTGCTGATTCCGACAACAAGATAGCCATCATGGCTGGCGCCGACCAGCTTGAAATGATGCAGGCGCTGGGTGTTGACGAAGACCGCATGGTCACCATCTCGAATAACTCTGACGCCATTTCAACCGTTGCAACGGGTCGTGCTGACGCTTATGCAGCAACCAGTCTGACAGCGGGCGAGCTGGCAGCCAAGAGCGACAAGGTCGAACTGGCCGCTGACTTTACCGACCCGGTGGTTGATGGCGAAACAGTTCGGAGCTGGGGTGGATTCACCTTTGCTAAAGGCTCCGAAGACTTCCGCGATGCCGTTAACGAAGTGCTGGCCGAATACAAAAAGACTGACGAATGGACCGACACAATGGAAAAATACGGCTTCAGCGAACAAGATGCTGAAGAATCCTTCAACAAGTCTACCGAAGAGCTTTGCGCTGGATAAATCGGTATGGACTGGATCAGTTACAGCGCACCTCTCCTGAAAGGTGCGTGGGTAACCGTACAGCTGACAATTTATTCCACGATACTGGGGGCAATCTGTTCGTTTGCCTTCGGTATCGGCAAGCTGTCGTCAAACCGGGTTACCAAAGGCTTTTCTATTGCGTTCATCGAAGTCTTTCGAGGAACGTCCTTGCTGGTCCAGTTATTCTGGCTGTATTTCGCCTTGCCCGTGTTTGGCCAACTGGCAGGCTACGATTGGCGCATTCCAGCTGTGCTCGCAGGCACCCTCGCCTTGGGGTTCAATATCGGAGCCTACGGCGCTGAAGTTGTCAGGGGTGCCATACAGGCCGTCCCACCAACGCAGCTTGAGGCAGCCCGCGCTCTCAACTTCACACCGCGTCAAACACTCTGGCGCGTTTCGTTGCCCCAGGCCATCCCAGAAATGATGCCAAGTTTTGGCAACCTGGCCATCCAAAATCTCAAGGACACGGCACTTGTCTCGCTTATTGGTCTTGGCGATCTGGCATTCCGTGCTGAGCAGGTACGCAACTTTACGCAAGACAGTACGACCGTCTTCACATTGCTATTGTTCATGTACTTTGGCATGGCGCTGGTACTGACCGGGCTCATGCGTTTGCTCGAACGGTCCGTTGGACGCTGGCGAGGAGATTAACATGCTGTTCGGTATCGCCTGGGACACCAGTACACATTGGCAATTTGCCATCTCCATCATCCCCATTCTGCTCAAGGGGATGGTCGTCACGATCCAAGCGACCTTTCTGGGCTTTTTTGTTGCTGCGGTCCTGGGCCTGGTCTTGGCGGCCCTAAAATCGTCGCGTTTGCGCATTATTTCATGGCCTGCCCGGTTTGCCACAGAATTTATCCGTGACACTCCCCTGCTCGCCCAACTGTTTTTTCTGTATTACGTTTTGCCTGAATACGGGATTGTCCTGCCGGCATTCATGACTGGCGCGCTGGCATTAGGCGTGCAATACAGTGCGTATACATCTGAGGTGTATCGTGCCGGGATTGAGTCTATCGAGCCCGGTCAGCACGAGGCGGCGCGCGCGCTCGACATGACGGCGCTCAGAACGTTTGTGGTCATTGTCATTCCCCAGGCCATCCCCAGAATTATTCCTGCCCTGGGTAATTATCTGGTCTCCATCATGAAAGATGTGCCCATCCTGTCGGTCGTCTCCGTCCTGGAGATGCTCAACGTGGCACGCATTATTGGTGACCGAACCTTCAATTACCTGATTCCACTATCCCTGGTTGGCGGCCTGTATCTCATCATGACGTTGTTTGCATCATTTCTTGTCCGCTATCTGGATACCCGTCTTCCCAAGCAAGGATTGCCATTGCGATGACCGAACCCATCATTAAATTCGATAAAGTTGTCAAGCGTTTTGGTGATGTGACCGTACTGGACGAGCTGGATTTTTCTGTCCAACAAGGCGAGAAAGTCACCATCATCGGCCCATCAGGCTCTGGCAAATCCACTGTGCTGCGTATCCTCATGACGCTCGAGACCATTAATGACGGAGTCATTTATGTGTCGGGAAAGCCCTTGTGGCATGAACAGAAAGGGGATCAGCTGGTTGCAGCCAGCGACAAGCATTTGCACGCCATGCGTCGCGAGATGGGCATGGTATTCCAACAGTTCAACCTGTTCCCGCACATGACAGTCCGGCGCAATATTACCGAGGCGCCTGTGCACGTACTGGGTCTTTCCCGTAAAAAAGCCGAACGACGCGCTGAAAAATATCTTGATCTTGTTGGTTTGACTGACCAGGCGGACAAATTCCCCAGGCAACTATCCGGCGGACAGCAACAACGCGTTGCTATTGCCCGGGCACTCGCGATGCACCCAAGCATCATGTTGTTTGACGAGCCCACATCGGCGCTAGACCCGGAGTTGGTGGGTGAAGTACTGAACGTGATTCAGACACTGGCTGGAAAACACGATCTAACCATGCTGCTCGTCACTCACGAGATGCAATTTGCCAAGCAAATTTCTGACAAGGTTTGCTTCTTTGACAAAGGGCGCATCGTTGAAGAAGGCCCGCCCGAGCAAGTCTTTAGCGAACCACGGGAAGAGCGGACTAAAGAATTCCTGCAAACATTTATTAACGCAGAGTAGACCTGGCGGCAACACCAGAGGCCAACGCAATACTATGCTCTAACCTGTCCAGGCCTGTTAATAGCTGGTCGTGCGTGATCGTCAGTGGAGGTTGCAGTTTAATGACTTCGTCATACAAGCCACTGGTCTCCAGCAGCAACCCGGCCTCACGAGCATAACTTGCAATGCGGCCTGCAATGGGGGCCTCCTGCCGTGTCACCAACCCCTGTATCAGGCCACGGCCTCGAACCCTGAACCGCTGGGCAGGATAGCTGGGTACGATCGCTTCCAGCCAGTCACGCAACACTGCCTCTTTGCGCAGGACTCTATCTGTCAGCGTAGTATCATCCCAATAGGTCTGGAGTGTGATCGTTGCCGTCAACATCGCCAGGTCCTGATCCACGGCATCATGCCATCCCTCGAGTGCGCCCTGCCAACCACCTAGTGACGGATTGATGGGGGACTTTACCAGCAGTAAAGATAACGGCACACCAAAACCGGACAGGGACTTCCCGAGTACGATCATGTCTGGCTGAATGCCTGCCGACTCAAAACTGAAAAAATGACCAGTCCGGCCACAGCCAACCTGTGTATCGTCCATAATCAACACAATACCGTACTCTTGGCACAGAACTGCCAAGTCGCGTAACCATCGCCAGGTCAATACGTTAATGCCGCCGTTACCCAGTACCGTCTCGACCACAATCGCTGCAGGCAATGTGCTTTTGCCATAGTGTTTGGCCAGAAATTGTTCCAAGCAGGCCATCGTATCGACATCAGGGCCAAAGCAGCGGTCATAGGGCAGGAACGTTATGTTGTTAGCTGCAACATGGTCTGCGCAGTGCGCCAGCATAGTCTTGGTCGTACGCATGACCGACTCTGCATTGGCGCGACTGAATCCGGCGGAGAACGATACCACTGTATTACGCCGTGTATGTAGTCTGGCCAAAGCAAGTGCACGCTCCAGTGTTGCACTACCCGAGTCGGCACCAGGGTAAATAGCATAATGCCAGCCACGTGGCCGCAGCAATGTGCGCCGCACTGTACGTAGAAAAAGCTGGTTGATTGTTTGGCTAACCGGCTTGCGCCCAAGCGGCCCCAATTGCCTTAGCTTGGTGGCCAGCCGATGCCATAGCACGGGATTACGATGACCGTAATTAAAATGGCCTGTGCCACTGCAAAAATCAATATAAGACGGATGCTTGTTGGATACTGTTGTGCCGGTACCCGTAACTGCCGAACTGGTGTAGTTAGAAAGTGCCTGCGAGTAATGCTTAAGACGCTCTGCGATAAGGGTATCCATGGACGGCTTCCTTCACATTGACCTCGCGACAACGGACAGGAAACAATTACCGCCCGTCCGTACCAAGTGTAAGGTTACACAGCTAGCCCGGACTCCGGCCGTGCACCACCACTAACCGGCACATCAAGAATTGGCGAAGCGGGTTCTTCCGGCGTTTCGGTAACGACTTCCACATCTGATTCCATGAGATCAACAATGCGTTCCAGCGACATGGTGATCGCTGCCTGTTCGAGTTCTGGCAGCGCCTTCAGGGAATCGGCAAGCTTTTGCTGTAATGGGGACGGTGTGGCACGCGCCACCGCGACGCCTTCTTCGGTGGCGGTAATAAAGACGATACGACGATCTTGGCGCCCTCTTTCGCGTTTAATCCAGCCCTTGTCCTCGAGGCGGTCGAGGATGCCAACCACTGTGCTGGGACTGACATGAATTTCGCGACTGATTGCCGTGGTGGTTAGCGGGCCGTTTTCAATGACCACCCGTAAACACACCAGCTGCGGCGCAGTGATGTTGCTATAGGCTGCTAACTGGCGAGAGTGCAACGCGACTGAACGCGTAATACGCCTGAGCGCCCGTAGTATCCGTAGATCGTAAGAGGGAGAAACCTCGGGTGATGGTTGAGTCATGCAGCCGCCTTGATTGATGGGGTTTATTCCTTAAAAATCATACACTTGTAAGGCGTTTTCGTCAATACATTTTAAGGCGCTAATTATTGGGATCAGGCGGTTCCACCCACGGTAAGCCCGTCCATACGCAACGTGGGCATCCCAACCCCTACGGGCACACTTTGACCGTCCTTGCCACAAATGCCCACACCTGAATCCAGCTGTAGATCGTCGCCAATCATGCTGATGCGGTTCATGGCATCAGGGCCATTACCAATGAGCGTAGCGCCTTTGACAGGATAACTGATGCGCCCGTTTTCGATCATGTAGGCTTCGGACGCGGAAAAGACGAACTTCCCGCTTGTGATATCGACCTGGCCACCCCCAAAATTGACCGCATACAGCCCTTTATCAACAGAACTAATGATTTCTTCTGCCGGTGTGTTGCCTGCAAGCATGTAGGTATTGGTCATGCGTGGCATGGGGCAATGCGCAAACGATTCACGGCGCCCATTACCTGTTACATCATGGCCCATCAGGCCGGCATTAAGATGATCCTGCATGTAGCCTTTCAGGATGCCGTCCTCAATGAGGACATTGCGCTGCGTTGGATTGCCCTCGTCATCGATGTTGAGCGAGCCACGACGCCCCGCCAGCGTGCCGTCATCAATCACCGTGACACCTGGTGCCGCCACGCGTTCGCCAACGCGGCCTGAAAACACACTGGATCCGCGACGATTGAAGTCTCCCTCAAGACCATGGCCGACCGCTTCATGCAACAAGACGCCCGGCCAGCCGGACCCAAGCACAACGGTCATCTCGCCAGCCGGCGCGGGACGCGCCTCCAAGTTGGTCAGCGCCTCGTGGGTGGCCTGCCTGACATACTGTTCCAGAATAGACTTGTTGAAATAATCCAGTCCGCTGCGACCGCCGCCACCGGCCCGCCCCATTTCCCGACGACCATCACGTTCGGCAATCACCGTCAATGACAGGCGAACCAGCGGGCGAATGTCCGCAGCGAGCCTGCCGTCGCTACCGGCAACCAGCACGACATCGTATTCTGACGCCAGCCCGGCCATCACCTGCACAATAGCGGGATCTGCAGCGCGAGCCATTTTTTCAACTTGCTCAAGTAGCGCCACCTTGTCTGGCGCCGATAGCGTGGTGACCGGGTCCAGGGCGGGATAGAGCTGTGTTGGTGTAGCCGAACCCCGATGTTGTATCTTGCGCTCGCCCACCCCGTGGCTGCCAATGGCGCGCACAGTACGTGCAGACGACATGAGCGCCTCTGGCGACAAGGCATCGGAATAGGCGAACGCCGTTTTTTCGCCGCTCAGGGCGCGCACCCCTACCCCCTGCTGGATGGAGAAGCTGCCTGCCTTGACGATGCCTTCTTCCAGTCCCCAGGTCTCTGCCCGCGAATATTGAAAATATAAATCTGCATAATCAATCTGATGCGTAAAAATCTCGCCCATGGCACGGGCCAGATCGTTTTCAGTCAGCCCCCACGGATCAAGCAGCAGCGACTGGGCAGTGGATAAAGCAGCGATATCGGGTTCCACGTGTTTCATAATGAAAAGCAACCATCTGGAGAATTTATACTAATGTGCGGTGTTCAAGGGCCGGCAACGCTTTTCTGACGCGTTGCAACCGGTCCATCGACAGTTCGCCCATGACAACACCGGGCCCTTCTGGCAAGGCATCAATTGGGGTGCCCCAAGGGTCTATTAAAACAGAATGGCCCCAGGTTCGCCTGCCACTGTCATGACGACCGCCCTGCGCTGCAGCAAGCACATAGCATTGATTTTCAATAGCCCTGGCTTTTAACAGAACATCCCAGTGCGCACGTCCCGTAGTGTAGGTGAACGCCGAAGGGACAACGATAAGATTAACCCCGTCCATGGCCCGATATAATTCGGGAAACCGCAAATCGTAACAAACAGACAATCCTACAGGCCCGCAGGGCAATATCGGCATTGAGGTATCGGGCCAGCCGGCTTTGATCGTGTCGGCCTCACTAAAATATTCGCGCCCATTATCAAAACCAAATAGATGAATTTTGTCGTAACGGGCGTGGCGTGACCCATCTGGACCATACACCAAGCATGAATTATAGATGCGGTCATTATCGGGAGATTCAAGAGGAATGGTCCCCCCAATGAGCCAAATACCATGTTGACACGCCTGTTTTGACAAAAAGTCCTGTAAAGGGCCTTGTCCGTCGGCTTCCCGGATTGCCAGCTTATCCTGATCCTGCTTTCCCATAAGACAGAAATACTCAGGCAACAGAACCAACTGCGCACCTTTGTCTGCAGCATGCTGTATAAGCTGTGCAGCAGAATGCATATTCGTTTGCGGATCGGCACTGGAGACCATTTGTATAGCCGCCAGGGTCATGTCTTTAAACGATGGCGTTTCTGCAGTCATCAAAAACCTCCGAGCAATGTTGATAATTGGCAACCCTGTTTACGATTGATTTTGATCGTCATGGATGTCTCTATTGTGATTGTTTTTGGCATAGCGTCTCTAACATATAAGGCAAAAGCATAGTCAGAAAGCTCAAGAAAGGAAACAGACGAAAGCAACCACACTAGTTTCAACGCACATTAGAAACTTATTTAATAAAGGTTAATAACATAAATTAATACCTGAAACGCCCGTATTTTTATTTGGCAATATAAGAGCCGTATAATAAAATACCCTTTCAAAGAGCTTACACCCTTTCTTGTTTTTTATTTAACTGAAGGTATATCGATGATCCCTGAAAACTACAAATCCGAAAAACAAAAAATTGAACACGAGATTGAAAGACTCCAACAAGAGGCCGAAGAACTTCAGAAACGCCATCGTGGACCTGCACTTGAATCCATTGTTGCAACCATGCGCGAATACGACATTACGCCGGATGAAGTCAGGGCAGCATTTGGGGGCCGCAAAGGCCAGCGTCGTGCAGGGGGTCGCGCTCCATTACCGCCAAAATATCGGGATCCAGCCAGTGGACGCACCTGGTCTGGTCGGGGGCGCACACCGGGCTGGCTGGTTGAGGCCGAACAGGCAGGCCGTCGTCGCGATGAATTCCTGATTAAGTAAGCCTGCAGATACCTGCCGGCCAGACTGCCTTGCTTGCTGGTTGTGCAGCAAGGCAGTCAATCGACACGAGCACGCTCTTCGCTGTCAATGTCGTACTTCACTTCACGCACTTGCCCGTTATTGCCTGGAAAGTCTTCAAAGATCGCCCTGGCCAGATAAGGCAGCACAGCGGTCAAGTCGTCTGTTTCGCTCACGTTTACCGCACTTGCCTGAAACACATCAGCGCCATGAGCGGACCGATCGCGGATCGTTACAGTAAGCGTGTTTTTATATTGCTGAACGGGCACATTCAC
>DAHVSI010000073.1 GCA_027324645.1 Castellaniella sp.
CCACTATTATTGGTGCCTTGGCTGGTGGCGGCATTATGGCAAAACTGGGGCTGTATCGCTCGCTGATGGCGTTTGGCATTTTGCAGGCGGTATCCAACTTTGGCTACTGGCTGCTGGCCGTTACTCCACCGCATTTGTACACCATGGGCCTGGTGGTGGGGGTTGAAAATCTGTGTGGCGGGCTGGGTACGGCCGCCTTTGTAGCGCTGCTGATGGCCCTGTGTCGCCAGGAGTTTTCAGCCACCCAGTTTGCCCTGTTGTCAGCCCTATCGGCGGTGGGGCGCACCTATTTGGCCGGGCCCATGACTCCTCCACTGGTCGAGGCCTTTGGCTGGAACGGATTTTTTATCCTGACGGTACTGATAGCGCTGCCCGGCCTGGTCCTGCTGCGCATGCGCCGGGCAGAAATCCTGGCGCTTGACTAGCCTTTCAGGCCGGATGGCCAGTCGTAGTCGATGGTCAGTGGTGCGTGGTCGCTGAAACGTTCGTCCTTGTAGACCGACGCCTTGGTGGCACTGTGCCCCAGGCCTGGCGTGGCAATGTGGTAATCAATACGCCAGCCCGTGTTGTTGGCCCAGGCCTGGCCCCGGTTGCTCCACCATGTGTAACCTTCTCCCTCGGCGTCAGGGTATAGCCAGCGGAACACATCCACCCATTTTTGCTCTTCAAACAGCTGGGTCAGCCACGCCCGTTCTTCAGGCAAGAAACCACTGTTTTTCCGGTTGCCACGCCAGTTTTTCAGGTCAATTTCCTGGTGGGCAATGTTCCAGTCGCCGCAAATGACCACTTCACGTCCGCGCTGCCGCAGATCATTCAGGTGTTCGTAGAACAGATCCATGAAGGCGTACTTGACGGTCTGGCGATGATCCCCCGTGGTACCCGAGGGCAAATACAGTGAAATCACAGACAGCTTGTCGTAGACAAGCTCCAGGTAGCGACCCTCGGAGTCAAACGCTTCGTTGCCCAGGCCTTCTATCACGTCGTCAGGTTTGTGTCGGGTATAGATGCCGACACCGCTGTAGCCCTTCTTTTCAGCACAATGAAAATAGCCCGTCATGTCACCAGGATTAAGCATTTGCTCAGTCAGGTTGGGCACCTGTGCCTTGAGTTCTTGCATGCAGACAAAGTCGGCCTGCTGTTTGGGCAGCCATTCAAGATAGCCTTTGCGCACGGCGGCGCGAATACCATTCAGATTGACAGAAATAATACGTAGCATGAGCGTGTTGAAAAGCCAGGAATGAATCGATGCTGTGCAACATAACAGGGCTGCACGCATTAACAAGGGGACAAGCGACGTCAGGGTACAACAGATTGGTTGCGGCGTCAGGCGGTGGCACTGGCGAATGAAAAATGGACGATAATACCTGCCAGGTCCGGTACGGCCGGCCAGCTTATTGACTAACTTTATCGAGCCGCCACGTTACATGACTGCTACGACCACAACCATCGATACATCGCGACGTACTGATTTCGTTAAATTTGCCCTTGAACAAGGAGTGCTTAAATTTGGCGAGTTTCAGGTCAAATCAGGCAGGATCAGCCCATACTTTTTTAACGCCGGGCTGTTTAATACCGGTGCCAGCGTTGGGCAGCTGGCTGATTTTTATGCCCGCACCCTGATGGCATCGGGTGTGCATTTTGACATGCTGTTTGGCCCTGCATACAAGGGCATACCACTGGCTACCGCCACTGCAACGGCGTTGTCACGTCCCGATATGGCAGGGCGCGATGTTCCCTTTGCCTTTAATCGCAAAGAGGCCAAAGACCATGGTGAGGGGGGCACGCTGGTGGGCGCACCCCTGGCCGGTAAGGTCGTCATTATTGATGACGTGATCACCGCAGGCACGTCGGTGGGGGAGTCGGTCAAAATCATTCAGCAGGCGGGTGCCGAACCCGCTGCGGTACTGATAGCCCTGGACCGTATGGAAGTGGCGGGGCCGGACCATGCATTGTCGGCTCATTCAGCGGTGCAGGACGTGGCCCAGCGTTACGGTATGCCGGTGATCAGCATTGCCTCGCTAACCGACATCATGCGATTGCTTGAGCAAGACACTTCGTTGGCCGATCATCAACAGACCGTTGCCGCGTACAGAGCGCGTTACGGTGTGCGGGACAGCTAAACCGTTTGGTCGGACAGTGCCCGGTTAGCCATCCAGTTTCTGGCGCAGCATGTCGGTGACCTGCTGCGGATTGGCCTTGCCCCGTGCTGCACGCATGACCTGTCCCACCAAAGAATTAAACGCCTTGTCTTTGCCGGCCCGATACTGTTCGACAATAGCCGTGTGTTCGGCCAGTACCTGGTCCACCATGGCTTCGATAGCGCCGCTGTCGCTAATTTGCTTAAGCCCGCGAGCCTCAATGATGGCGTCTGCATCGGCGCCGTGTTCGCCTTCCCACATGGCACCAAAAACTTCGCGAGCCATTTTGTTGGACACCGTGCCGTCAACAATCCGGTTGATCAGGGCCGCTAGTTGCGGGGCGCTGACCGGGCTGTGGCCAATATCCAGCTCTGCCCGGTTCAGGGCTGCGGCCAGTTCACCCAGTACCCAGTTGGCGGCCAGTTTGGCCTGATCGGCGGGCAGGGCTTGCGCCACCGCTTCAAAATACTCTGCCGTTGCGCGCTGCATGGTCAATTGGGACGCATCGTACGCAGTGAGACCCAGGGCGGTTTCAAACCGTTGGCGTCGTGCCGCGGGCAGTTCGGGCATGCTTGCACGCACCTGCTCGATCCATTCGGGGGCTATCGTCAGCACCGGCAGGTCCGGATCGGGAAAATAGCGATAGTCGTGTGCGTCCTGCTTGGTGCGCATGCTGCGTGTTTCGTCCGCATCAGCGTCGTACAGCCGTGTTTCCTGTTCCACAGTGCCGCCATCTTCAATCAGCTCAATCTGGCGGTGGGCTTCGTACAAAATGGCACGTTCAAGAAAGCGGAATGAATTGACGTTTTTGATCTCGGTACGTGTGCCTAGGCTTGTGTCGCCCTTGCGGCGCACAGAGACGTTGGCGTCGCAACGAAACGAACCTTCCTGCATGTTGCCGTCGCAAATGCCCAGCCAGACCACCAGTGCGTGCAAAGCGCGCGCATAGGCCACGGCCTCGGCCGCCGATCGCATGTCGGGCTCGGTCACAATCTCGAGCAGCGGCGTGCCTGCTCGGTTTAGGTCGATGCCTGTTGCAGGGTTGCCGTTGGGTCCGGTGATATTTTCGTGAATGGATTTGCCGGCGTCTTCTTCAAGGTGGGCCCGCGTGAGCGCCACAGTGGATTCTGTCTCGCCCACAAAAAAAGTCAGTGAACCGCCCTCGACAACGGGTTCGTCAAACTGGCTGATCTGATAGTTTTTGGGCAGGTCGGGGTAGAAGTAGTTTTTGCGCGCCAGGGTGGACGCCGGCGCCACATGCCCGTCTACCGCCAGGCCAAACTGAATGGCACATTCAACGGCTGCACGGTTCATGACTGGCAGCACGCCAGGCAAAGCCATATCGGCGGCGCTTGCCTGTGTATTGGGCTCGGCGCCGTAGGCGGTGCTGCTATCAGAAAAAATTTTGGAGGCCGTGGATAACTGAGCGTGAGTTTCCAGGCCAATAACAATTTCCCATTCCATGTGTGTGGTTCCGGTATGCAGGGGCTTAAGCGGTGGTCTGTTGATAGCGGTCTGTTACAGCCAGCAGGTGTGCATCGGCAAAGTGCCGGCCAATCAGTTTCAGGCTGACGGGGCTTGCGCCCGCGGCTGCAAACGACACGGCAGGCAAGCCTGCCAGCATGCTGCCCGCGGTGAGGGCATCAAAGGTGGTGTCGGGGGCAAGCATTAAGTCGCAATCCGTGTGCAGTGTGTGTGCCAGGGCATTGGCAATAAGGCGACGCATGCGCTGCGCCTGGACGTACCAGCCATCGTAGTGGGCTTCGGACAGAAAATAGGTGCCCAGCAAAATGCGCCGTTTGGCTTCGTCGCCAAAGCCTTCCTGGCGTGAGCGGGCGATCATGTCGGACAGGTCCTGGTACTGCGTGGCGCGATGGCCAAAGTGCACGCCGTCGTAGCGGGACAGGTTGCTGGAGGCCTCGGCAGCTGCAAGTACCCGATAGGTAGCAAGGGCGTGGTCCAGGTGGGTGGGGCTGACGGCAACACGTTGCGCGCCTAGCGATTCCAGATGGGACAGCGTGTCTTCAAGCGCCTGCGTGGCTTGCGGGTCAGCATGGTGCAGCTGGGCGTCGGGCGTTCCGACGCGCAGCCCGGCAAGCGGGCTGTGAGAGGTGGTGTCCTGCTGCTCCTGCGCGGCATTGAAAGCGGTGCGCAGGTGCCCCGGGTTGTTTGCCTGACCGTCCCATTGTTGCAGGCTGGTGCCGTCGGCCGGGTCAAAGCCGCTAATGGCGTCAGCCAGGGCCAGCACGTCGCGCGCATGGCGGGCCACCGGGCAAATCTGGTCCAGCGTGGAGGCATTGGCCACCAGGCCGTAGCGTGAGACAAGGCCGCGAGTGCCATGCAAGCGCGTAACGCCATGTGAGGCAGCGCCCGGGTAGGCGTCATGATCGGCAGGCGTGTCCAGCGCAGCCATGACCAGGCCGCTTGAGACCGCGGCGGCAGCGCCGCCGGCGGCACGGTGCTGCGCAGGGCTGGACGGATCGGCCAGATGTAACGCCCCATGTGCGGAGGTCTCGTCTGCCGCCCCCATGCCAAATTCGTCACAGTTGACCTTGCCAAAGGTGATGGCGCCTGCCTGGTTTGCTTGGCGGACCGCCGTGGCGTCAAACGGGCTGACGTAGCCCGCCAGCATGGCGCTGGCTGCCGTGGTGGGCCAGCCCTGGGTGACAATGCGGTCATTATGGGCAACGGGCGCGCCTGCCAAGGAGCCTGCCTGGCCCTTGGCTGCTTGTTCGTCCAGTTCAAGCGCCTGCTGTGTGGTCAGGTCGGTATCGACATGGACAAAAATATTTGTGGACGCTTGCGCCTGGATGGCTTGCATGGCGCTTTGGGCCAGGTCAGCGGCACTGACGCGTTTATCAGCAATGGCCTGGGCCAGGGCGTCAATGCTGTCGTATTGGGCATGAAGCGGTGTTGTCATGGCTTTACTCAATGACCGTGGGAACCAGGAACAGGCCGTTGGCCGTGGCGGGTGCGTTGGCAAGCAGGGCATCGCGCTGCTGTGTGGTGGCCGTAGGCTGGGCCGTATCGTCACGCAGGCGCAGGGTGGCGTCGTGCTTACCCGGCAAAGGGTAGATAAGGGGCGAGGTATTGCCGGTATCCGCAGCCTGAAGCGGCTGGATCAGCGTTAGAATATCGTTGAGTTCGGGCTGCAGGCGTGCCGTGTCGTCAGAAGACAGTGCGATACACGCCAGCTGCGCAAGTTGAGTGACGTCTTGGTCTGTGATTGCCATGAAATCGCCATGATTTTGGGTTGCAGGAATCGTGGCCCGTTGCGACAGCTGCGGCAAGCACATTGCTGCATGCGTTACAGAACTTGTCACAGGGGTTTTTTGGGCCTGTAGGCAGTAGATTATAAGTTATCATAAGCGGTTTGATCATTGACATTGCAGGGCACCCATGTTCGGTTTCCTACGTAGTTACTTCTCCAGCGACATGGCCATCGATCTGGGCACGGCCAATACGCTCATTTATGTGCGCGGCAAGGGCATCGTTCTGGACGAGCCTTCAGTTGTGGCCATCCGCCATGATGGTGGGCCCAACGGCAAAAAAATCATTCAGGCGGTGGGGCAAGAAGCCAAGCAAATGCTGGGGCGCGTGCCGGGCAACATCGAAGCCACCCGGCCCATGAAAGACGGCGTCATCGCGGACTTTACCGTTACCGAGCAAATGCTCAAACAGTTCATCCGCATGGTGCACCCGCGCAGCATGTTTGCGCCCAGCCCCAGAATTATTGTTTGCGTCCCTTGTGGTTCCACGCAGGTCGAGCGCCGTGCTATCCGCGAATCGGCGCTGGGTGCCGGGGCTAGTCAGGTGTACCTTATCGAAGAACCCATGGCGGCAGCCATCGGGGCCGGCCTGGCCGTGTCCGATGCCAGCGGCTCCATGGTGGTCGACGTGGGGGGCGGCACCACTGAAGTCGCCGTCATATCGCTGGGCGGCATGGTATATAAGGGGTCGGTGCGGGTAGGCGGCGATAAATTCGACGAAGCCATCATCAACTACATTCGTCGCAATTACGGCATGCTTATCGGCGAGCCCACGGCCGAACTCATCAAGAAGGAAATCGGTTCTGCCTTTCCCGGCTCCGAAGTACGCGAAATCGAGGTCAAGGGCCGCAACCTGTCCGAAGGCGTGCCCCGCAGCTTCACAGTCTCATCCAACGAAATCCTTGAGTCGCTCACGGATCCGCTTAACCAGATCATCTCGGCTGTGTCCATGGCGCTTGAGCAAACGCCTCCTGAACTTGGTGCCGATATCACTGACAAGGGCATCGCCCTGACGGGTGGCGGGGCACTGCTCAGCGATCTCGATCGTCTTCTGCAAGAGGAAACCGGGCTGCCCGTCGTGGTGGCCGAAGACCCCTTGACCTGTGTCGTGCGCGGCTGTGGTGAGGCGCTCGAGCATCTCGAACGATTGGGATCAGTCTTTATTTACGACTAATCACAGTGTTGGCGCAGCACTGGCCGCGCCCATTTTTGCAGGCAACACCCATGCACGCAGCGGGGGTGTTCATTCGGTTGATTCATGCAGCAAACAGCAACGATACGACTGTTCAGGCGTGGTCCGACTGCCGAGTTCCGGTTATTTGTTCTGGTACTGCTGGCGGTAATCACGCTTGTGGTTGATGCACGCTGGCAGGCGCTTGAGCCGGCCCGCCAGGCGCTGTCCGTTGCTATATATCCTTTTCAGCGCGTGATGTTTGCGCCCGCCGACGCCTTCGAGCACATCAGCAGCTGGAAAGATGCCGCAGCAACCGCCCGCTCCGAGAAAGAGGCGCTGCAGCGCCAACGCATCGAGCTCGCACAGGTATCCACGCATGCTGCCCAGCTTGCCGCCGAAAACGAACAGCTGCGGCGTTTGCTTAATGTATCAGATACCGTAGAGCAGCAACCTATTGCCGTGCAGGTCTTGTACGAGCCCCCCAACGCATTTAACCAGCATTTGGTGTTTAACAAAGGTACATCCAGCGGTATTGAGCCCGGCATGCCCGTCATCGACGAAGGCGGCGTGGTCGGTCAAGTCGTTCGTGTCACACCCTTTACCTCCGAGGCAGCGCTGATTACCGATGACCAGGTGTCCATTCCCGTTCAAATTTTGCGCAACGGCCTGCGGCTTATTGCCTTTGGCGGCAACATCGCCGACAAAATAGAAGTGCGCTACCTGACTGCCACGGTCGATATTGAGCCAGGTGACAAGCTGGTCACCAGTGGGATTGGCGGCCTGTTCCCGGCAGGACTGCCGGTGGCCACCATCGAAACGGTTGAGCACGATGCTTCGTCCGGCTTTGCCCGTGCCGTGGCCACGCCGTTGTCCCACCCTGAGCGCTATCGTCATTTTCTGGTCCTGAGCATGGAGCAGGACGAGCCCGTTTACGATCCCGACGCTGATAATGACTAAGCGCAGGCAGAACCGGACAGGCGGTTACGCAAGCTCGTCGCTGACGGCGCTGCAGCCGGTTGACGACGCGCCATTCAAACGGCCGTCAGGTTGGCTGTTCGTGTGGATAACGGTCCTGCTTACCTGGATGGTGTCATTGCTGCCCTGGCGCATGTGGGCGCCGGCGCCCGATGTGCTGCTGCTTGTGATTGCCTTCTGGTGTCTGCATGAGCCGCGGCGGGTCAATATGCTGGCAGCCTTTGTGTTTGGCTTGCTCATGGATGTGCATGACGCGTCGCTGCTGGGCGCGCAGGCACTGTTATACACACTCACCGCTTATGGTGTGATCTTGCTCAGTCGGCGGTTATTGCGGTTTCATGCGGTTGTGCAGGCCATGCATTTGTTGCCCGTCTTTGTACTGACCATGGGCATTGCCCGTATCCCGCATGCCTGGTTTGCCGGTGGCTGGAGTGGCTGGTCCTGGCTGGCATCGGCTTGTTTGACCGTATTGTTGTGGCCGTTGGCAGACCTGCTGTTGCTCATGCCCCAGCGCCGGCTTGACGCCACCGACGCCAGTTCGGTGTAGGTAGGCGGGCATGTTCGAATTCAGGAAAATTACCCAGCATCAGCGGCGCCGCGTATTGTTGCGCGTCTGGGTGGCCGGGCTGGTGGCCATTTTGGGCTTTGCAGCCCTGGGTGGCCGCCTGTGGTATTTGCAGGTAGTGCGCTACGAAGGGCTGGCGGCACGCGCGGATAAAAACCGTATTGCCGTCATGCCCATACCGCCACGACGGGGCGAGATTACCGACCGCAATGGTATTGTGCTGGCGCGTAACTATCGGGATTACACGATTGAAGTCACGCCCGCCCAGACCAGCGGTGACTATGAAGCGCTGCTTGAAAACCTGAGTGAGCTGATTTACCTGAGCGACGGAGACCGCAAGCGGTTTCTGAAGAATGTTAAGCAAAACGGCCGCTATCGGCCGATTCTGTTGCGCAACAACATTAACGAGGTAGAAGCCTCGTGGTTTGCCTCCCATGCCTGGAAATTTCCCGGTGTTGAACTGCGCGCAAGGTGGGTGCGCGAATACCCGCATGGCGAAACGGCAGCCCATGTGCTGGGCTTTGTCGGGCGCCTGTCTGAAGACGATCTGGTCCGGCTGGAAGAAAAAGGACTAACTGGAAACTATCGGGGCACCGACTCGATAGGCAAAAAAGGGGTCGAGAAAACCTGGGAAGAAACCTTGCATGGCAGTACCGGCCTTGAGGAAGTTGAAGTCACTGCCACGGGACGGCCGGTACGCAGCCTGAGCCGGATTGATCCCGTGCCGGGTGCCAATCTGCGCCTGTCGCTTGATCTGGGATTGCAGCAGGCAGCCGAAGCCGAATTTGAGGGCAAGCGGGGGGCGCTGGTTGCCATTGAGCCCAAATCGGGTGAAATCCTCTCGTTTGTCTCGGCGCCTTCTTTTGATCCCAACCTGTTCATTGATGGCATTGACGTTGAAAACTGGCGCAAGCTCAACGATTCGCCAGATCACCCACTGATTAACCGGCCCTTGTATGGCACGTACCCAATCGGTTCCACTTACAAACCGTTTGTGGCATTGGCCGGGCTGGAACTGGGCAAGCGCAGCGCCAGCGAACGTATATATGACCCCGGGTTTTTTGAGTTGGCAGGACAGCGCTTTCGCAATGCCGGCGGTGCCTCGTATGGCCATACGGACATGCACCGCGCCATTGTTGTGTCGTCGGATACCTACTTTTATTCGCTCGGGCCGGAAATTGGTGTCGACGCCTTGCATGACTTTAATAAACAGTTTGGCTTTGGCCAACTGACGGGCATTGATTTGGACGGTGAGCGCAAGGGCGTGCTGCCTTCAACCGACTGGAAAAAAAGCGCATACTCCGACGCACAGCAACAGCGCTGGTATACCGGCGAGACCGTGTCCGTGGCCGTGGGTCAAGGCTACAACGCCTTTACGTTGTTGCAGCTGGCCCAGGCCACGTCTGTGCTGGCCAACGAGGGTGTCTACATGAAGCCGCACCTGGTCAGTCAGGTTCAGGACTCGCTCTCTGATGAGGTGGAGCCGACCGTGACGGAGCCTTCGCATATCATTGATCTTCATCCGGAACACGTTAAAACCATTCGCGACGCGATGGTGGATGTGTCGCGCAAGGGAACGGCCCGTGCGTCGTTTGCCGATATCCCCTACGATGTGGCAGGCAAGACGGGCACGGCGCAAATGTTCAGCCTGCGCGGTGGCGAATACCAGGCCGAATCCGTGCACGAACGGCTGCGTGATCACGCGCTGTTCATCGCCTACGCACCGGCTGACGACCCGCAAATCGCCCTGGCCCTGATTGTCGAGAATGGCGGCTGGGGCGCGACCGCCGCTGCACCCATTGCGCGCCGTATTTTTGACTACTGGCTTTCGCCGGAACAGGTGGCACTGCCATGAAACGTCTCATGCAAGTCGCCATGCGGGCCATTACCGCTTTTGATCTGCCGCTGCTAGTGATTCTGGCGCTGCTGACCATGGTTGGCCTGACGCTTATGCATTCTGCAGTCGGCAACACCGACTGGCGCTTTGCCGAGCAACTGCGCAACTACGTTGTGGCCTTTTTATGCATGTGGGCCGTCGCCATGGTGCCGCCGCCTGTCATGGTGCGGGTGGCGCCCTGGATTTATGCCGTCGGACTCGCCTTGTTGCTGGCAGTAGCCGTCATGGGGGAAACCAGTAAAGGCGCGACACGCTGGCTCAACCTGGGCTTTGCGCGCATTCAACCCTCCGAGATGATGAAGATCGCCGTGCCGCTCATGCTGGCCTGGTGTTTTCATAAAAGCCCTTCAGGCGTACGGCTGCTGGACTTTTTTGTGGCTGCGGTGCTGCTTGCGCTGCCGTTTGGGCTGATTGTCCTGCAACCTGATTTAGGTACAGCGCTGCTTGTATTTGCTGCCGGCTTTTGTGTTATTTATTTTGCCGGGCTGCCGTTCTGGCTGCTGGTGCCAGTCGTGGCTGTGCTGGCAGGAAGCTTGGGTGTCCTGTCCTATTTCCAGGAACAAATTTGTGCGCCTGACGTTGACTGGGTGTTGCTGCACAACTACCAGAAATACCGTGTATGCATTCTGCTGGACCCCAGCTCCGACCCGCTGGGCAAGGGCTTTCACACCATACAGTCCATGATTGCGGTTGGGTCGGGCGGCATATATGGCAAAGGGTATATGCTGGGTACTCAAGCCCATCTGGATTTTATCCCCGAACGCACCACTGACTTTATCTTTGCCGTGTATGCCGAAGAGTTTGGTTTGTACGGCGGTATTTTGCTGCTGGCTTTGTTTGGGCTGCTGGTGGCGCGTAGTCTGGCTATTGCTGCGACGGCACGGACCCAGTTTGGCCGCCTGTTTGCCGGGGCGATTGCCATGATGTTTTTTGTCTATGTGTTCGTGAACATCAGCATGGTGACCGGCATTTTACCGGTGGTTGGCGTGCCGTTGCCGTTCAT
>DAHVSI010000099.1 GCA_027324645.1 Castellaniella sp.
ATAAAGGCGGAAATTCACAAGCGCGAGTCGGACTATCACAAGGGCATTGAGCCGTACCGCCAAGGCGCGGCCATCGCCCAAGAGATGCAGAAAGTTATTGCGCCCTACGCACAGAACATCCAGGCGTCCGGCGTGCACCCGATGCAAGCCATCAGCCACCTGTTGGGTGTTGAGCACACGCTACGCAATGGCAGCCCGCAGGAAAAGGCGCAAAAGGTCGCCGAGATCGCACGGGACTACGGCATCGATCTGCAGCAAATTCAACCGCTGCCCCCAATCGACCCGCAAACACAGGCGCTGATCCAGCAAAATCAGCAGCTACAACAGTTTCAGCAAAACACATTGCAGCAGCAGAATCAGGCTGTAGCAAGTGAGATCGAAGCGTTCCGGGCAAACCCCGAGAACGTGCATTTTGAGGCCGTCAAGGACGATATGGCCGCCCTGCTTCAGTCTGGCCGGGCTACCGATCTACAAGACGCCTACGACAAGGCAGTATGGATGCGCCCTGATATCAGGCAAACCCTCGTACAGCAGCAGCGCACCGATGCCCAAAAGCAAGCCGCAGAACAAAAACGCAGGGCCAGAGCGAAAACCGCGTCTGGGGGCGTACGTGGCGCGGCAAACCCCAAGGCAACGACTCTTAATCCGGATGCTTCATTGCGCGACACGCTCAATGCGGCGCTGGACGGTGATCTGTAATTTAAAAACGAGGTAATTATCATGGCATTTGCTAACACCCAGGTAAGCGATCTGATCGCTACCACTATCGCAGCCCGCTCGCGAAAGCTTGCGGACAACCTTGCACACAACAACGCGCTGCTGTACCAGCTTCGCAAACGCGGCAACGTGCGCACCGTATCAGGCGGCACGCACATCATGGAAGAAATCATGTACGACGATGGCGGCGACGGTTCCGCAGGCTCGTACAGCGGGTACGACGTGATCGACATCACGCCCGATAGCCCAATTTCTGCCGCAGAGTTCGACTTCAAGCAGTACGCGGCCAGCATCACGATTTCCGGCATGGAAATGCTGCAAAACGCCGGTCGTGAGCAAATGATCGACCTGCTGGAAGGCCGTATTCAAGTCGCTGAATCACGCCTTCAAAACCGTATTGCTGCAGACATCTATGGCGATGGCACCGGTAACGGCGGCAAGGACATCACCGGACTGCAGGCGGCCATTTCCAGCACACCTACCACTGGCACCTATGGCGGCATTGATCGCGCTACATGGAACTTCTGGCGCAACCAGGTCATTTCATGCACTAGCGACGTTGGCGCGGCTATGAGTGCGTCCACCATCTTGTCAGGCATGAACAAGCTGGCGCTGGCAACGGCTCGCGGTCGTGATCGCGTTGATCTGATCGTGGCCGATAACGAGGCGTTTGACTATTACCAGTCTGCCCTGCAGGCCATCCAGCGCATCACCAACGACACCGGCCAGGGTCTGGCGGGCGCGGGCTTTACCACGCTGAAGTACTTCGGCGCGGGCGCATCGGCTGATGTGGTCTTTGATGGTGGTATCGGTGGCAACATGCCCGAGAAGACCATGTATTTCATCAATACCCGCTACCTGCGTCTACGACCGCACGCATCGCGCAACTTCACTGCTATGGGCGGTGATCGCCAGTCGGTGAATCAGGACGCTGTGGTTCGTTTGATTGGTTGGGCGGGCAACATCACTTGCTCGGGTGCCCAGTTCCAGGGCGTGCTCGTAGATTAAACAACAGCCGCCTTCGGGTGGCTTTTTTATTGGAGAAATAGACATGGCTGAAGTATTTACCGATACCCCAAAAATCGGGGTCGATATTGACGGCTCGGTTGCCAAGGAGGATATTCCTCGCAGCGGACACCGCGCCGGCTCTCAGGTGTTTGCATCTGATGGCAAAACGTATGTTTTCACTATCGACGGCGACACTGGTGCCGGCACGTGGGAAGAAGTGACCTAGTAATCGACTTCTGACAACCAGCAACAAGGGGCCTTCGGGTCCCTTTTCTTTTATGCTGAAATCCTGTACTCTTTAGGGAAATATCATGGCAACTAATCCAAATACATTTATCGGTCTTGGCATGCCACCGGAGCTTGCTAATGCTGTGAGTGCGGCTATTGATGCAGCGGCAGGTGGGGGCGGTGTTTCATGGAATGACGTAACAGGCAAACCGGCAACATTCCCTCCTGAGATCGGCACAACCGAGACAACCGCAAAGGCTGGCAATTATGCTCCGGCATGGGGGGATGTTACTGGCAAACCGGCAACATTCCCTCCTGCTATTGGGACTACAGCATCGACTGCTATGGCAGGAGATGCCACGCCAACACCGGGCGACAATAGCGTAACAAATGCAAAGGTGGCAGCAAATGCGGCGATTGATCTGGCTAAATTAGCTAACACAGCGGCAATCACTACAGAAGGAGGAACAACGATTCCGGCTGGAAATATTCAAGCAACCCTGCAAGCCATTGCCGACCTTGCTGACCCAGGAGGTGATTGATATGTCTGAAGTTAAAGGTCCAGTCGTTGAGGGGAAAATTAAAGGCTCAACGGACAAGCATTACATTCCATTTTCTGATGATGGCAAAGACAAACCAATCATTGCTACGGAAGGCTATGTCGATTCAAAGATTCCATCATCGTCACCTGCGTTAACTGTCTATACCACTAAAGCAGGCGAAGCATATGACGACAGTAGGCTTCCTGACGTTCTTGTTGTTGATGGCTCAATGCAAAACGATATTACAGCCACACTAACCCTTAAATCTGCCGGTTATCGCCGGTTCTGGTTTGTCAACCAATCTACAAAGTATGAAATCCACGTGAGCGGTGCTGGCGGATCATTCAAAGTCGCTGGCCCATCCAGCACTGCACTCATTCTTGCTAACAAAGATGGCTGGCAAGTTATCAGCGTTTCCCCTTACGTAGCACCTACAAAAATTTAACTTTGCGGCAATCCCGCACAGGAGCTAAACCCATGAATTCAGAAAACGGCGCACTGGTCGAGTTCTACACCGAAGCTGTGCAAAACAACTTCAAATCTGCCCAAGAGGGCCGGCCCATCTATGAGGATCATGTTTTTGTGCGTATCCAGACACCCGGAGACACACGAACCACGATCAACCGCAAAGCGACCGATCAAGACAAGGCACGATTCCCCAAATCATGGGCCGCGTTTGAGCAAGGGCTTGAAGAGGTCACAGAAGGCACGCCATTGGCGCAGTGGCCTGCAGTGTCCACCTCGCAAGTAAAGGAGTTGCAGCACGTTCATGTGCGCACTGTAGAGCAATTGGCCGCGCTGTCTGATGCCAGCATTCAAAAGATGGGGCCTGGGTATCAGCGCTTGCGCTCAGACGCCCAGAACTGGCTAAAAGCCGCTGCAGGTGATGCTGCATCGACAGAAGTTATGCGCGAGAACGAGCAATTGCGCGAACAAAACGCCCTGCTGACCGAGCAAGTCGAAGCGCTCAAGGCGAAGGTAGAGGCCATGGAGAAAGACAAGCCGCGTCGTGGACGCCCACCTAAAAGCGAGGACGCATAAATGACTCTATTGCAAATAGTCGGCGATGCCTGTGACGAAATGGGACTGGATCGCCCGCAAGGTGTTGTTGGCAATCATCAGCCACAGGTGCGCCAACTGTTTGCATTACTGCGCCGCCTGTGCGCCGATCTGGTCAAGCAGCACGACTGGCAAGAGCTAGTATCCATTGCATCGGTGCAGTCGCAATCGTTCGTTCGTAGCGCCAGCACCCAGCAGGGCAGTGTGATGCTCAGCCTGAACGATGGCAACGGTATCACTGATGATTTCGCCGTGCAAGGCGCAGGCATCCAGAAAGGCAGTACGGTTGTGTCGGTGCAGGGCAATATGGTCGAAATGAGCCTGCCTGCCACCGCCACCAGCACTGCTGATGTCACGTTCGGGCGCTACCGGTTCGACATGCCTGACGACTTTTGCCGGATGATCGACAACACCGCTTGGGACAAGTCGACAATATTCGGCATGTACGGGGCGCTGTCATCTCAAGGCTGGCAGGCGTTTAACTCAGCGATTGCCAATGTGGGCTTGAATCTGATGTACCGCATTCGCCAGGGCAAGCTGGAAATCACGCCAACGCCATTAGGGGATCGCAGTATCACGTATGAGTACATCAGCAACCGGTTCGTCACATCTGGCACTGAGAGGCTTGACCACTTCGACGCGGATCAAAACGGCACGGTGTTTAATCACTCACTTTTGGTGATTGGGCTCATGCTCATGTTTCGACAAGCTAATGGTCTGGATGCGACGTTTGAATTAGGCCAGTTTCAGACGCTGCTGGCGCAACTGAAGGCGCAGGACAGGCCAGCCCCCACGATCAACACCTCACGCGCTGGCAGTCCCGCGCTGGTGGGCATGCAAAACACACCTGACGGAAGCTGGAATGTTTAGAGCCACCCGAAATAACGCCAAGACGCGCACCATCCCCGCGCCGGTGGGCGGCATCAATGACCGTGATTCGCTTGTCAATATGGACGAGAAAGACGCGGTGATGATGGTCAACTGGTGGCCCGAGCCGTCACGCCTTGTGACGCGCAAGGGCTGCATTGATCGAAATGTTGGGTTCACCGCCCCCATCAAGACATTGGTCGAGTATTCTGATCTTGATGGTTCAAGCAAGATTTTTGCAGCGTCTGGTGGAAACATTTTTAATGTTACAGCCCCTGGTGAAATGCCCGGGAAGGTATATCCTGTCGAAAATCAACGACAGGATCTGTCAGAGGGACAAAGCCGTGCTCATCTTGAGAGTAAATATGGCCCGCTTGATACTGTCGCACAAATAGACTCTGTATTTATTGATGGAAAACTCGGCTTGTGGGAAATGAG
>DAHVSI010000101.1 GCA_027324645.1 Castellaniella sp.
GGCCGTTACTGACCGGCCTCTAGACGCCCTGCCTCTTCGGATGCCTGCTTCAGTGCGGGCACAGCGGGCTGGTCACCACTTAGGGCCCGCCCCAAAGTTTGTTTGAACAAGGCGCGAATACGCGGATAATTGCGGATCTGAAACCCACGTGCTGTGGCAACGGGCTCATCCGCATAGGGGGCTACAAGCTCAAGCCACTGACTGGCCACCTTTTCCCGCTCCTGTGCTTCGGCAAAAGCCTGCTTGGTAAGCGGTAAAAAGCCAGTTGTCTCGTACCAGTCAAGCGCTTGAGGAGATTCGGCGAGCCAGGACAGAAACGCGGCAGTGGCGGCGTCGTCCTCACCAGCGTGACCTTTGGTTGCCCACAATGAGGACCCGGCAACAAACGGCAGGCCGGGCTCTTGGGTGACTTCGGGATAGTAAGGAATACCGCTGATTCCGAAACGTAATGCGCGGTTTGCATCGAAGCGGCCAAGCCGGCTTGAGCCAGACAATAACGCGGCGCATTCTCCGTCGGCAAACCGCTGGGCTGCCGCATCGTCAAAGTCCGGCCTGACCATGAGTTCGGTTCGGACCCAGCTGATCATGAGCGACAAATGACGGATATAAAGAGAATCGAACTTGAACAGCGGTGCCCCTTGGCCCTGGCTTACAAAGGGTTGCTTATTGACCGCGGCCAGATTTTCCAGGTTGATTGATACCGGCAGATCGGAAGTAATGGGACAGTGCCGTGTTCCGTTATTAGCTACCTGCGCCATCTGGCTTTGTAGCTTGGCCCAGTCGCGACTTGGCTTGGCGGGCTGGATCTCGGCCTTGCGAAATCGCTGGGTGTTGTAGAACATGACCGGAATTTCAAGCATGAAAGGAAAGGCCTGCAGACGGCCCTGATTATCGCGGGCCGCGGTATTGCTAGCCGGCAAAAACCAGTCGATGTCCTGGATACCCTGCTGAGCCATTAACACATGCAGTGGCATCAGATACGAGCGACCCTCCACTGCATCGGGCACATACGCTTCTTCAAGCTGCACAAGATGGGGGCGGTCCTTGTCGTCAGACACGTCATTCAGCTGCGTGTCCAGCGCTTCTGGGTCGGTAAACTGTTTGAGTGTGACACGGACGTCTGGTGTTCGTTTGCTGAACTGCTTGGCCAGCTTTTGCAGGGCCTGGGCATTCTGATCGTCAAGTGTGTGCCACACATTGACTTGCGTGTCGGCCATCGCACCAAGCGATGTGGCCAGTAAGGCAGCACCCACCAAGGAAGACAGGCGGTGCATGGTTGCCAGGGGTGTGAACAGACGTGGAGTTTTCATGTGGCTGATCCTGCGGATGGGGTCACAGTATAAGTATGCCGGGCTGCTGTGATACAGAAGCGTGGCTGACAATCATACAACCACGTCCGCTTCACTAGTGAAAGCATCTGCAAAAAATGCATCCTCTGGAAGCGCATTGTGACGAATAAAATCGCGCCGGGCGCTCTCAACCATGATTGGTGTGCCGCAAGCGTAAACCTGATGCGCTGACAAGTCCGGGAAATCTTCCATGACAGCATGGTGAACAAACCCTGTGCGACCCTGCCAATCGTCTTCCGGCAAGGCCTCGGAAATCACGGGCACGTATTGAAAATCGGGCAGAAGCGATTCCCATTGCCTGGGCAACTCGTCAAGATACAGGTCGTGTGGACGGCGTCCACCCCAGTACAACACGGCAGGCCGTTGTGTACCCGCTTCAAGCATGTGCTCGACAATGGCCTTGATAGGCGCAAAACCCGTGCCGCTGACAAGAAAAATAATGGGAGCGGTGGTGTCTTCACGCAAAAAGAATGAGCCCAGAGGTGCTTCCACACGCTGGATTTCACGTATCTTCATCTGGGTGTCGCCAGCGCCGAAGACATGATCAGTAAACGCCCCACCGGGCATATGGCGGATGTGCAGTTCGACCAGATTGGAATCGGACGGCACATTGGCCATGGAGTAACTGCGGCGGCGTCCATCACGCAGAATAAACTCCAGGTACTGGCCAGGATAATAGCGCACAGGCTGGCTGGCGGGTAACTGCAGATAAAGCCGTCGCACATCGGGCGCAAGCGTTTCAATTTCCATGACGCGCCCAGGCATTTTTCGTACTTCGATATCGTCGGCCATACGCACAATGTCGGCTTCGACCACCAGGTCGGAGCGCGGCCGCGCCTGACACAGCAAGGTGTGGCCGGCAGCCAGTTCGGACGGCTCAAGAATACTTTCCGGGGCGGCTCCGGCATCCCACGAACCTTCAGCAATACGGCCCTTGCATGTGGAGCAGGTACCACTACGACAGCTATAGGGCAGGACAATGCCTGCTTTCAGAGCAGCGTCCAGAACAGACTGATCCTCATGTACCGTGAATTCGTGTTCGCTGGGTACCAGCTTTACTTTGTAGCTCGTCATGTTGTGTTGGAAATTAGCTTGTGATGTTTGGTGTTTTGATGCGGGTGGCGAAAACACGCCCCTTCCGGGCACGCTTACCGATATAAGACTCAAGGTCGGCCAGCGCCAGGGAATCAGTAATATGTTTGCGGCGATACACGCCATTGACCAGGAGGGGCCGTTCGCCAATGACTGCCCATTGGTCCAGAGTATCGTCAGTGGCCAGATCAATCAGCCGGGTGCCGCGGCCCCCGCCAGATAAGGTACGCAGCTCGGACAACGCCACAACCAGCATGCGACCCTTTTTGCTGAGCAGAACAAGATGCGTATCCTCTTCGTGGATCAGCAAAGGCTGCAGCTGCGTTGCATCGGTGTCGATGGTCATGAACTGCTTGCCCGAGCGCTGCCGGCTGGTCATATTACCCAGCGTGGCTACAAACCCATACCCCTGGCACACGCCCATCATATACCGGTCCTGGGCCGGCCCGGCAATCATGTGCCGGACATGGCTGCCTGCCGCGATGTCAGTCATGGCGGTGACGGGCTGACCGTCGCCGCGCGCCGAAGGCAGGCCGGACACTGGGACAGTATGCACCCTGCCTGTGTCGGTCATGGCAACCAGATCGTGTGTGGTCAGACACTCCACTGCATCGTACAGGCCGTCGCCCGACTTGAACCCGAACTGGGCGGCATCGTGGCCATGTCCCTGCCTGGCTCGCAACCAGCCTTTTCGGGACATAATGACCGTGACCGGCTCCTGCACCACCGGGGTATCCAGTACGGCACGTTCAGCGGTCTGGATCAGGGTGCGACGCTCGTCGCCATAGGTTTTGGCATCGGCTTGCAGCTCACGGACCATCATTCGTTTAAATGCACGCGAATTGTCCAGTAAATCAGCCAGCTCCTGCTGCTCTGCCCACCGTTTGTCGAGTTCCTGCTCTATCCTGATCCCTTCCAGCCTGGCCAGCTGGCGCAAGCGCATTTCAAGGATATCGTCAGCCTGCCTCTGGGACAGGCTGAACCGCTGCATGAGTGCCTGTTTCGGGTCATCCGATTCACGGATGGTGTGGATGACCTCGTCCACATTAAGGTACACAACCATGCGTCCTTCTAGTACATGGATACGATCAGTCACCTTATCAAGACGAAAACGTGTGCGGCGCGTGAGCGTGGTTGTCCGAAAAGACAGCCATTGCTCAAGAATTTGACGCAAATTACGCTGTGCCGGGCGCCCGTCCAGACCCACGCTGACCAGGTTCAGTGAAACGTTCCCTTCAAGACTGGTCTGTGCCAGTAGGGTATTCACAAATTCGTCCCGGTTAATCCGGCTGCTGCGAGGCTCAAAGACCAGCCGTACCGGCGCATCCTTGCCTGACTCATCGCGTACGGTATCCAGCAAACTGAGCATGAGGGTCCGGGTTTGCTGCTGTTGTGATGTCAAAGACTTTTTGCTGGTGCGCACCTTGGGGTTGGTGGCCTCTTCTATTTCTTCAAGAACGCGCTGGCTGGAAGCGCCAGGCGGCAGCTCGGTCACCACCAGTTGCCACTGCCCGCGGGCGAGCTCTTCAAATGTCCAGCGTGCCCGCACCTTAACTGTGCCGCGCCCACTATCGTAAGCTGAAGCGAGCTCGGCAGGTGAGGAAATAATTTGCCCGCCACCGGCAAAATCCGGCCCCGGCACGAGTTCATACAGTTCTTGGTCGGTAAGCCGCTTATTGCGCAGCAAGGCCACGCACGCCTGGGTCACTTCGGTCAGGTTATGGGACGGGATTTCGGTTGCCATACCTACGGCAATCCCGGATGCCCCGTTCAGCAACATGATGGGCAGCCGCGCAGGTAACGTCAGGGGCTCATCCTGGCTGCCGTCATAATTTGGAGCAAAATCAACCGTCCCCTCATTAAGCTCATCGAGCAACACACGGGAAAATGCCGTGAGCCGCGCCTCGGTGTAACGCATGGCTGCAGCGTTGTCCCCATCGCGGGACCCAAAGTTACCCTGCCCATCGATAAGGGGATAACGTAGCGTGAAGGACTGCGCCATACGCACCATGGCGTCATAGGCTGCCTGATCCCCATGGGGATGGTATTTACCCAACACATCACCCACTACCCGCGCTGACTTAACGGGTCGCGCATCGGGGCCCAGGCCCATTGCCTGCATGGCGTAAAGAATTCTGCGCTGCACCGGCTTCTGGCCATCAGCCAGATCCGGCAATGCCCGCCCGCGCACCACCGACACGGCGTAATCCAGATACGCCTGCTCGGCATAATCTGCCAGCGTAATATGTTCGTCGTCAGGGCTTGAGTGTTCAAACAGGCCTGTTTGTGTGCCATCCATAACTATGTGTCCTGTTGCAAGAATCAGATATCCAGGTCCGCAAGATTGCCTTTTTCCTCGAGCCAGGCGCGCCGTTGGGTCGCTTCACCGCGGCCCATCAGCATATCGAACATGCGCCGCGTCGCAACTTCGCCACGCTCGCCGTAACCCACCGGCATGAGCCGACGGGTATCGGGGTTCATGGTTGTTTCCCACAGCTGCTCGGCGCTCATTTCACCCAGCCCCTTGAACCGGCTGATACTCCAGGACTGTTCACGTACGCCGTCGTTACGTAGTCGCTCAAGCGCGGCATCGAGTTCTTTTTGATCCAGGCAATAGATTTTACGGGCGGGACGCTTGCCGGCAGCCGGTACATCGAGCCTGAACAGAGGCGGCCTCGCCACATACACATGGCCGGCCTGAACCAACTGCGGAAAGTGGCGCAGGAACAGGGTAAGCAGCAATACCTGAATGTGCGATCCGTCCACATCCGCATCTGACAGGATGCAAATGCGCCCATAACGCAAGGCCGACAGGTCTATGGACGCGTCGGCGTCGTGCGGATCGACCCCAATCGCCACAGCGATGTCATGGATCTCGTTGTTGGCAAACAGCCGGTCACGATCGACTTCCCAGGCATTGAGCACCTTGCCCCGTAGTGGCAGGATAGCCTGAAATTCTTTGTCCCGACCCATTTTTGCAGAGCCACCGGCTGAATCCCCCTCGACCAGGAACAGTTCGGTCCGTGAAGCATCATCCGATTCACAGTCTGTAAGCTTGCCAGGCAGCACCGCAACCCCGGAACTTTTACGTTTGGCGACACGCTTGGCCGAGCGTGCCCGTGCCTGGGCATGCCTGATGGCCAGTTCGGCAATCTGTCGGCCATAATCGACATGAGCATTAAGCCAGAGGTCGAGCGCGTTGCGTACATACTGGCTGACCAGCCGAACGGCATCCCTGCTGTTGAGCCGTTCTTTGATCTGGCCTTGGAACTGTGGATCGAGAACACGCACCGACAGCACAAAACTGACCCTGGCAAAGACGTCTTCTGACAGCAGCTTGACGCCCTTGGGCAGCAGGCCGTGCAAATCGACAAATGACCGCACCGCCTGAAACAGGCCGTCGCGCAGCCCCGCCTCGTGTGTCCCGCCGGCCGGGGTAGCAATAAGGTTGACGTAGGACTCGCGCACAATGGCGCCCTCGGCCGCCCAGCCCACGACCCAGTGCGCGCCTTCGCCATTGGCATAGGTGTCGTCATCTTCATCGGCAAACTGGCGCCCTTCGAAAAGCGGTATCAGAAGTTCCGTATCACTCAGTTCCTGGTCCAGATAGCCGCGCAGGCCATCTTCATACTGCCATGACTGGCTTTGCCCGGTCTTCTGATCGGTCAGGGTGACCGTGATGCCACTAAGCAACACCGCCTTGCTGCGTAAGGAATGAATGAGCTCGGCCTGCGGTATTGAGCCGGAATCAAAATAGCCGGCATCGGGCCACACGCGAATGTTTGTACCGCTACGACGCCGCCCGACCGATCGGGTTTGTTCCAGGGGCCGGACCAGCGCACCGTCTTCAAAGCCCATCTGATGCTCACCACCGTTGCGCCATACCGTCACGTCCAGCCGGGTCGCCAGCGCATTCGTCACGGCAACGCCCACGCCATGCAGGCCGCCGGAAAATGCGTAAGCGCCCTGGCCTTGCTTGGTGAACTTGCCTCCGGCGTGCAGCCGCGTGAACACCAGTTCCACAACCGGCGCCCCTTCTTCGGGATGGTCGCCAACCGGTATGCCACGCCCATCATCCTGAACGCTGATGCTGCCGTCAGTGTGCAAAGTGACATCGATCTTGGTCGCGTAGCCGGCCAGCGCCTCGTCCGCTGCGTTGTCAATGACTTCCTGAACAATGTGCAACGGATTATCGGTCCGTGTATACATACCGGGCCGTTGCCGGACAGGCTCCAGCCCCTTGAGTACCTGAATGGATGTTTCGTCGTAACGTGGCGTGGCCAAATCTATCCCCGAGAATCGTGCAAAAAGTGCTATTTTACGAAGTGTAGTTAGACCCTGCCACGACAGGATGACATTGTCGTCGTTAAACGCTGCGAAATTGGGTAGGCAATGTTATGCTGTGACATAAAGTGAATTCCTGAATTTCAATCATCATGAGCGATACGATTAAAACCCTAACAGACGCCTCCTTTCAGGCTGACGTCATTGATTCCGAGTTGCCCGTCCTGGTCGATTACTGGGCTGCATGGTGTGGTCCGTGTAAAATGATTGCGCCGCTGCTTGAAGAAATCGCAACGGAATACGCAGGCCGCGTTACCATTGCCAAGCTGAATGTTGATGAAAACCCCGATACGCCGGCCAAGTTTGGCGTACGTGGCATCCCAACCCTCATGCTTTTCAAAGATGGCGAAGCCGTAGCAACCAAAGTCGGCGCGCTGTCCAGACCGCAGCTTACTGCGTTTCTTGACGAATCCGTCTAAATAACCTGGCGAACATTCGCCACACGCTCACCTGTACTACATAAAATGTCGCGCGGGCCGCTGTCTGCGGGCCCGCCATTACCTACCCGCTATTCCTTTCCTCCTCTCTCATGCATCTTAACGAACTCAAAGCGTTGCACATCTCGCAATTGCTGGAAATGGCCGCCGGTCTAGGCATTGATAATGCCGGACGCCTGCGCAAACAGGAAATCATGTTTGCCATCCTCAAGAAAAAGGCCAAACAAGGCGAACAGATTTTTGGTGATGGCGTTCTGGAAGTCCTGCCGGACGGCTTTGGTTTCCTGCGTTCGCCAGAAACCTCGTATCTGGCCAGCACAGACGACATCTACATTTCACCATCGCAAATCCGCCGCTTTAACCTGCACACCGGCGACTCCATAGAAGGCGAGGTACGTACGCCCAAAGATGGCGAACGCTACTTTGCCCTGGTAAAAGTCGACAAGGTCAACGGCATGCAGCCCGA